>JAAYHJ010000034.1 GCA_012735465.1 Clostridiaceae bacterium | reverse complement strand
TTAAAAACATCTCTTATGTTTCTTTTTAGTGCCTGATAATATAAAGAAAAATTTACCCCACATATCAAGGTAAATACAGTAATTATAACCTCAATGGCAACACTATTATAGGCGGCAATGCTTGCTCTTTTGATTGAAAACCCTCCCGTACCCACTGTACCAAAAGTATGGATAATGGAGTCATACAGAGGCATCCCTGC
Source organism: Clostridiaceae bacterium (assembly GCA_012735465.1). GTDB lineage: Bacteria > Bacillota > Clostridia > SK-Y3 > SK-Y3 > JAAYHJ01. Next base: position 31,697 of record JAAYHJ010000034.1, on the reverse strand, counting down.
TGCCACAAGCAAAACAATCTGTATTAGGGTTATACAAGCATAAATACCATACAGTATTTTAGCCGTTTGTCCTACCTTTGGAACCAGCTTCCCGGGACTTGGGCCGGGGCTTTCCGCATTCATGATTTGCAGCGTATTTGCCCCAACCGATGGAAGGATGGCTAATGTCAGAACCAGCACTCCCATACCACCGACCCAGTGGGTAAAACTTCTCCAAAATAATACACCCCGTGGGAGTGCTTCAACATTAGTCAGTATGCTGGAACCCGTAGTAGTAAATCCGGAGCAGGTTTCAAAAAAAGCATCAACGAAAGAGGAAACTGACCCCGAAAATACAAAAGGAAGGGAACCAAAAAAGGAAACCATCAACCAACCTAAAGCAACAATAGCAAATCCATCTTTTGCATATATGTTTTTGTTCTTAGGCTTGACAAGCAATCCCAGGGTTCCCAGAATAACCAATATTATCATTGTGTATACAAACGCCAGTGCATCACTGCCACCATATATTATTGATACCAGCAATGACGGAAGCATTGAAGCCGATTCAAAAATTAATAATATTCCCAAGCTTCTTAATACCATTGCGAAGTTCATTCTGTAAACCTCCCTTTGGTGACCCCAGCAATTGATTTAATGCAGATATTCCCTTATGTTTTGTTATCACAATTACCCTATCTCCTTCTTTGATTACATCATCACCATAGGGAATAATTACTTCATTTTTTCTCACAATTGTTGCTATAATAACGTCGTTGGGAATTTTTAATTGTTTTATCGGCGTATCCAAATAATTTTCTTTTTCTCCCGCCACAAGTTCAATTATTTCCGCCTGGCCTTCTAAAAATTGATACAAGGATTCAACTCTTTGGCCTCTAATGTATTTTAATATATAATTGGTAATGATCATCTTTGGGCTGATAATATTATCAATTCCTAGTTCCTTAACGATATCGATATAATTCATCTTACTGATCTTAGTAATTACCTTTTTTACGCCGTTCTTTTTTGCCACAAGGGACGAAAGTAAATTTTCTTCATCCATTCCTGTTATAGCTACAAATCCATCCATGTTTTTTAAGTTTTCCGACAGTAAAATCTCCTCATCGGTACCATCCGCATTAATGACAAGGGAATTGGGTAACATTTCCGTAAGTTCCTTACAGCGCTCCTTGTTAATTTCCACAATTATTACCTTTATGCCCAAATCCGTTAATAGCTTAGTCAGATAATAAGTGATTCTTCCCCCACCGAGAATCATAATATTTTTTATCTTTTCAGGAATCTTTCCTGCACTTTTGCAAAAATCAGACACGCTGGATGATTTGCCTATTACAAATATTTCGTCGTTTTCCTTTATTTCAAAGTCCCCATTAGGAACAATTACTTCCTTTCCCCTAATTACAGCACCTATCAGAATAGAAGAACGATATATCTTGCCTATATCCTTTAGCTTTAATCCCGCAATTGGCATATTGCTTTGAACTTTTAAATCAACCATTTGCACTTTACCTTTAGAAAAATACTCAACACTGATTGCAGAGGAAAAGCTAATGGATCGGGCAATTTCTTCTGCTGCTGCTTGTTCCGGATTAATGACAAGATCAAGTCCTAATTCTCCTTTAAGAAGTAAAAGCTCATGGGCATATTCAGGGTCTCTTATTCTTGCGATGGTATGACCTACACCAAGTTTTTTTGCAGTAAGGCAACAAACCATATTAACTTCATCGCTGCCGGTTACTGCTATGAGCAGATCCGCCTTTTTCACACCTGCCTCCGTAAGCACATTGGTACTTACCCCGTTGCCTCTTATGCACATTACATCGAGCTGTTCTTCTGCTTTTTTCAAAACTTCATAATCTTTATCAATAACAACCACATAATTGTTTTCTTTCGCAAGACTTTCTGCAAGCTTGTAGCCTACTTTCCCTGCACCAATAATAATAATTCTCATACAATTCTCCCCTATTACATAGTACATTTAGTTAAACCTCTGCGTATAGAATCGAATATTATATGCATATAGATTGCATACAGTATTCTTTTCATATCCGTTTATTATACCACGGATATTTTTTTCAGCAAAAGCCAACGGTTTTTAAAAATACCGATTATTAGTAATAGCTTCGTTTTTCTATCTTTAATTAAAACTTATCATTGTATTTCACTGCTTTTCACAACTTAACATATTAATAACCCTTAACCCATTTTTTGTATTTTCTGACAACGGTGGACTGGTTTATTTTTAAAGCTTCTGCTGCCTCATAAGTATTTTTAAAGGTTTTGTATGCCTGTATTATTATCTGACGCTCTACTTCATCCAAAGCATCTTTCAAGGGGAGAATATCCTGCACAAGAACCCGCCCTGTTGGGCATTTATTAGCATTAAATATATATCCCGGAAAGTCATGGCTGCATATAATATCACCCTTGGATGTTACCACAACCCTTTCTATAATATTTTCCAGTTCCCTCACGTTTCCCGGCCACGGGTATTCCAACAGCAAATCGGGTACTTCCAGGGAAAATTCTTTTCTACATTTGTATTGTTTATTGAAGCGCTCAAGGAAATGAAAAGCCAACGGAATAATATCATCCTTACGCTCCCTCAACGGAGGTATATATATAGGAATAACATTTAAACGATAATACAGGTCACTCCTGAAAGTCCCATCCTTAACCATTTGCTGAAGATTTTTATTGGTTGCGGCAATGATGCGTACATTTACCGGAAAACTCTTGCTTCCACCAATCCGGGTAATCCTCTTATCCTGAATTGCCTGCAATAATTTTACCTGCATGGGCAGGGGCAAATCCCCCACTTCATCGAGAAAAATAGTTCCTCCGTCTGCCAGCTCGAAAAATCCTTTTTTCCCTTCCTTCCTTGCCCCTGTAAAGGCTCCCGAGTCATATCCAAACAGCTCCGATTCTATAAGGGTCGCAGGAATAGCACCACAATTCACCTTTATAAACGGTCCTTCTCTTACACTGCTTAAATGATGAATGAACCGGGCAACCACATCTTTTCCCACACCTGTCTCACCCAGCAGCAAAATATTGGACTGAAACTGGGCAGCCTGTGAAGCAATTTCAATCACCTTGCCAAATTCAATGCTGTTGGCAATAATGCCCGAATAACTGCTTTTACCTTTTCCCATCTTTTCCCTTGAGCCCATAACATTGTTCCTCAGGCGGTTTAATTCTTCAATATCCCTTATATTTGTTACAATCCCTACAATTTTACCCTTTTCATCAAAAATGGGATTCCCTGTTGCAATGAATTTTTTACCGTTTCTGTTTTCCTGTAAAAAAGTTATACGCCTTTTTTCCTTTGCTGCCAATAAAGTTGCCGATGGATATATTATTTTTTCCTCTTCCAGTTCCTTTACATTTTGCGGGATTTGTTCATCCGTTATATTCATCATGTTTTTCCAGGCCGAATTTACTTTTATAATCTTTCCTTCCGTATCGCATACGATCAAACCATCATAGGAAGATTCAAAAATAGCATTTAGCTGTTCATTTAACTCATTTATAATTTTAAAACGCTGAGACAGTTCCGCATACAGCTCATTTTTCTTTGCAAGCAGGTAAGGAATACACATTTCCACTTCTGCAATGCCCTGGTATACGGCAATTGCCTTATCTCTGCACGAATCATATCCACATGCACCGCAGTTTAACTCGTCTTCCGGAGAAAGCTTGCCTATGCTTGACAATATGTTCTTTATGTCTTCCTCCTTGGGTTCCGGCAAAGCCTGCTTTCTTTCCTGGAATGTACGTTTAAGGTTTATATCATGCGAATCCATATATTCAATACGTCCAATAAAGGACTCGTTTTCTTTTATAAAATCATTTAAAATTTTCTTTCTCTCAAAAATGGAAGCCGAACAATCTATACACGGGCCGTCAATACATCCCCTGCACATAAGTGCGTCACAAAAGCGAAAATCAGGCTTCTGAGGTCCTATGTCCTGCAGGTACTGAACAAGCTCGATACAATTTTGTATGCCATCACATGCAATAAGGCCACGGACTGGATAAGCCTCGTCGATATTTGATACGATTCCTGCCGAAAGGGATATGCTTCTTCCTTTTGGGGATGCAGTAAAATAAGGTATTACATTTTCTTCCCAACCATCCTTTTTATCTTCAGGCATCCGGCTAAAAATCTTTTTAAGCTCGTCAAAGGTAAGAACCTCATCTATATAAGATTCAGGCTGTTGCTTAAGCTCCCCTTTTTTAGCAATACACGGTCCTATAAATACAATCGCTACCTTTTCATTACCATATCTATTCCGAATAATCCTTGAGGTAGCTGTTGCAGGTGAACAAAGGGGCACCAAAAAGTCAATCAGCTGAGGGTAATGCTTTTCTATCAGGTTTACAAAGGCAGGGCATGCCGAACTGACAAAGGCTTTTTCCTCTTCCTGTTCGAGACAATTTGAAACCTCTTCTATAACAGCTTCTGCCCCTATAGCTGTTTCCCATACTTCATCAAAACCAAGCATTCCAAGACGACCTATTACTTCTTCAGCCTTTAACGGGTAAAAACTAACCGGAAAAGAAGGCGCAATTAATGCAATATTCCTTTGGTCCGTCTCCAGTATATTATACACGTCCCGTATACTATCCCGAATAATTTTTGCACCTCTCGAGCAGTGCTTTACACAGTTACCACAGTGGATGCATCGCGACTGGATTATTTCCGCCCTTCCTTCTTTTATTCTCACCGCTTTTACGGGACAATTCCTTACACAAGAATAACACTGGCGACATTTTGAACTGTCCGTAAAAATTACATCATGCATTTATACCCCCTCCCTTGATGGATAAAATACACCGAAAATCTATAATAATAAATATATTTCTTCATAGTTGCAGAATGTCCTGCAAACAATTAAAAATTATCAGAATTATTTATTTTATAATTCCGATTTGCGAAATACCAAATGTTCAAATATCATTGCTATTGCTGTTCCTACCAGCATACCATTGGATAGTATACCGCTTATCAGGGCAGGAACCTTCTCAAAAGTCTGAGCCGGTAAAAAGATAATGCTTATGCCTATACACGCACTGATGGAAAAGGTAAATAAATTTTTTTCTTTTATACCTGCTTTGAAGATATTTTGCATTCCAAAGGTAATCATTTGTGAAAACACGACAAAGCTAATGGCATATCCTACAACAATAGGTATGGCAGCAAAAAAATATCCAACAGGACTGATCAGCCCGGCAATAATCATCATTATTGATGCAAGTAGAAACGGATGCCTTGATGCATTTCCCGTTATGTGTATAAAGCTAACGGAAATGGAAAAAGGAATTGTGCCTATGCCGGAAAAGATGCCTGATAAGGCCACTGCAATTCCGTTAACAATGCTTCCTCTTTTGCTCGCCATGTCGGAGCCGTTCCCCGGCTCTGCCGGCTTTAACAGCTGTACCGATGCAAAAAGGTTTGATAAAAGAATAAAAGATACCATAACGGACATTAATATAATACCTGAATCAAATTCAGGCATACCCCAGGAAAAAGGCCGGGGCAGTGAAAACACATCACTTGCTGTTGGCAAAGCTATTTGCCCCCCGCTCGTTCCCAATAAGGTATACAACACCCATCCACAGATAATCCCTGCAAGGGGCGAAAAACTTTTTACCAATCCTTTCCCCTTGAAAGACAAATAAAAGGTTATGGTAACAGTGATAATTGATACAACCATGAACTTCCAGTCTACTGTTCCTTTGTCCGTTAAACCTAACATACCTGAAAACAGTATAATACTCATTTGAATTGAGAATAATATAAGATATACTCCCGTTACAAGGGGAGTGAAAAGCTTCTCAAAAAAGTGGAAAACTGGCGTTATTCCTAAAAGAATGAGAAGTATACCAGCAATGATAAGTCCTCCCTCTAATTTCGGTAACAGCAGCTGGGGATTCTGCCCCAGCGCAACCGCATTTTGGGCCATAATAACAAAAATACTCCACCAAAGCCCTGCTGCCCCTTCCATCAAAGGCAGCTTATGTCCCCATAAAATTTGAAGAAGGGATGCAAACCCCACTAAGAAAATGGTTCGTTGGACCAGTCCAACGATTTGTTCCGCACCCAGTCCATAGGCATTTCCTACGATTACCGGTGGCACTATGGTATTCATCATGATAAACACCAGCCATTGCAGAGCTGCAACCAACTTTATGGACAAGTCCGACTTGTTTTTTATCTCACCGGCCTTGCTTTTGTCCCTATGCATATCTTTCATTTCCACTCCTCCACTGTGACATAAAATTTTTCACCTTGAACGGTAATAATAAATTTTCGATCCTCGGATAATTTAACCATTTCAGATATTTGCTTCAAAACCTGCTCCTGATACCTAAGCAGTTGATGAGCTTCTTCTATGCTTATTTCCTCAAAGAATATCTTATCTCCGGGCTTGCACTGGGCAAGAAGGGATATGTCCACGGAAATAACCGTTGCAATCTTTGTATATCCTCCGGTAGTCTGGCGATCTGCTAACATTATAATGGGATTACCATGTCCGGGAACTTGTATTGCTCCCAAAGGAACGCCATCCGATATTATATCGGCCCCTGCAACATGTTCAAGCTTAGGGCCTTCCAGGCGATATCCCATTCTGTCTGATTTTTCTCCCACAACATAAGGTTCACTTAAAAATGTATTAATGCTTTCCGGTGTAAAATGCTCATGCTGAGGCCCTAATATTACCCTTATCTTAAAAGGGCTCCTATACTTTGGAATATCCTTTACTGGAAGCCTCCTTCCTGCATATTTAAAATACTGAGCATTGTCCGGTGAGGTGTACAACACATCATCTTTTTGAAGCTTCCTGCCCTTATATCCTCCAAACCCACCCCTTAAATAGGTGGATTTACTTCCAAGCACACTAGGCACCTGTATCCCCCCGCCAACAGCAAGATAGCATCTACACCCTTCGCATAACCGGTCAAAACTTATCCGGCTTCCTTTAGTAACATAAATGGACTTCCACCGGGGAATATACGTGCCGTTTATCTTTGCTCCCAAATCACCGCCCGTAACAGCAATTATGCAGTCGTTCAGTATTTCTGCTTCAAAACCCGGGTAGGTTATTTCTATACCTGCTTCATCCCTTTGATTTCCTACGAGGAGATTTGCCGCCTGCAGCGCAAACGGATCCATCGCCCCGGAAACAGGTATGCCATATTGCTGATAACCCTTACGACCCAAATCCTGAATTGTTGATAGCACACCGGGATTTATAATTTTTAAAAACTCCATACTACACCTCCTTTTTTATCGAATCCACTTCTATGCGATATCTGTTTTCCTCTATGGCTTTTTGAATAAATTGATATTCCTCCAACGTAATAGGATAATACCGTATATAGTCCCCCGCCTGCATTAATACAGGCTGTTTTTCATTTTCAGGAGTAAATAAACGCACCGGCGTTCTGCCAATAATCCTCCAGCCTCCGGGACTGTCAATAGGGTACATGCCCGTTTGATTGCCTGCAATACCTACGGAACCGGCAGGAATATTGGTTCGCGGTTCTGCAAGCCTTGGAGTGGCAATTTCAGCCGACATTCCCCCCAGATAGCAAAAACCCGGGGTAAAACCCAACATATATACAAGATAGTCCCTGCTGCAATGAATGGAAATCACTTCATCGGGAGTAAGATGATTGTATTGGGCAACAAATTCTAAATCCGGCCCATATTCACCCCCATACAGCACCGGAATCTTTACTACCCTTGCCGGGGGCAGCTCCATATCCTCTAAAGACTCTTCTATTTTTTTTATTTTTCTGATTAACTCATGGGACGAAATCAACAGAGGGTTATAATGCACAAGCAGTGATCGATAAGTAGGAATAACCTCTATAATCTCATCTCCCGATATCTTGGTAAGTGCAATAAACAATCCACGCACTTTTTTATGAATATCAATTGATATATCATTACCTATTTCGACAACAATATTTTGATCCCCTGCCAGCAGATACTTTGCATGCGGATACAAACTACCACCTTCCTTCGCTAAAAATCGCAAAACAATGGGAGCCCCCCAAGGGCTCCCATTGCATATTTTTCATGTCAATTCATAAAACTAGGGGACATCTTTAACACTTTGTTATTTTAACATAGACTTAACTTGCTCTACAAACAATAACAATGAACGATAACTGATAACAATGGTAACCAAAATTACTAAAACAGCCATTATATTTGTTACGGTATTATTAGCGTATTTACCCATTTTTTCTTTATTATTTAAAACAAACATCAAATATATAGCAATTATGGGAAGAATAATAGCATTTGCTGCCTGGGCAAATAATATTACCTGTACAGGACTTGATTGCCCCAGTGCTGAAAGGATAATTCCAATGGCAATGATAATAATCCATACACCCTTAAATCTATTATCCTTTAAGTCAATTTTCCATCCCAATATACCGGATGTCGCAAAAGCTGCAGCTAAGGGTGCCGTAATAGCTGAAGAAAATCCTGCTGCAAATAGTCCAATAGCAAAGAACCATTTTGCCCATGTTCCCATCAGAGGTTCCAATTGTACTGCCATTTGACCGGCATTTTTAATTTCTGTTCCGCTTCCATAAAAGGCCGCTGAAGCAGTGATTATAATGGCCATGGAAATAAGTCCTCCAAGGGCAATGGAAATAATAGTATCAGTTCTTGCTGTCTTAACCTGTTCAGGATTATTCCATTTTTCCTTTACGGCAGAAGCATGTAAGAACAGATTGTAAGGTACCACGGTAGTTCCAATAAGACCTACTACCGAAAGCCAAGCCCTTTCCGTATTAGGAACAACCGGGACAAATAATCCTTTTAATATTCCCAGAAGATCCGGCTTAATAACTATAGCAGTAGTTAAAAAAGTAACGCTCATAACAATAACAAGGGCTACTAAAAGTTTTTCAACTTTCTTATAACTACCCGACCATAATAAAATAAATGCAATAATACCTAAGATTGGTCCCCAAATCTGAACACTGATGGCAGGAATTACAGAATTCAAACCTAAAGCTCCTCCCATAATGTTTCCGGTTTCGTAAGCAGAATTACCAATAAATATTGCAGAAATAACAAGAACAATGGCAAGAATTTTTGCAGCCGGGTTTTTAAACTGGTCTCTCAGGTTTTCGCCCAACCCCCGCTGGGTTACCACTCCCAACCTTGCAGACATTTCCTGAAAGATAATGGTTGCTACCGTTGAAAATAGCATTGCCCAAAGAAGCGTATACCCAAAGCTTGCACCTGAAACAGTACAAGTGGTAACGGTTCCCGGACCTATAAATGCAGCAGCCACAAGAGCCCCCGGCCCTATTTCTTTTAGCCTTTCCGTAAATTTACTCAAAAAAACTCCCCCTTTTTTTATATTTTATGTCGTTTCTTAGTGCAAGCTTTAGTATAAGCTTACATATAAGAACAACAACATAACCATACAAATCATGCATGCTTCCCAAATATTTTATCAAGAGAAGCAATCTCCACTCCTTTTTCCTGCAAATCTTTTCTAATCCGCTTAATAAAATTAATTGCACCCAGTGTATCCCCATGGACACATATGGAATCCACCTCTACGTCAATATCCTTCCCCTCAATGGTAAGAACCTTTCCTTCGGTAACCATCCTTACAACCCGTCTTGCTACTTCATCATCATCTTTTAATACTGCCTTTGGATGACTCCGTGGAACCAAAGAGCCGTCTTCACGATAATTCCTATCTCCAAAAACTTCCCGGGCAGTTTTTAACCCCACTTCTTTCCCTGCTTTTTCCATTTCCGACCCGGCCAGAACCAAAAAGATAAGCTCTTTGTCCACTTCATACACAGCTTCCGCTATTGCCCTTGCCAGCACCGGATCTTTTCCTGCTGCATTATACAAAGCTCCATGGGGCTTTATATGCTGCAGCTTAACCCCATGCACTTCACAAAAAGCCTTTAGCGCACCCACCTGGTATACTATGTAATCTTTTATCTCTTCCGGGCTTACATCCATTTTCCGCCTGCCAAAACCCAATAAGTCAGGATAACCCGGATGAGCACCTACTGAAACACCATATTTTTTTGCAAGCATTACTGTTTTATTCATAACATGAGGATCTCCCGCATGAAAACCACATGCAACATTTGCAGATGTTATATAGGGTATTACGTCTTCATCCATCCCTAGCTTGTACCGTCCAAAGCTTTCCCCCATGTCGCAGTTAAGGTCCACAAACTTTTTCACAATTTACACTCCTAGCATTGTAAATTTTTTGTATAAAATATATATATATTATTTTACTTGTTGAGCCTTTTATTGTCAATAAAAAACGAACTATATAAGCTTATAATTGAAAAAGTATAAATAAATGTAGCAAAATATGTTTTTAGCTGTAAAATAGTCGCATTATGTATAAAATAGGGAAATAGCTTGAGAACAAATAAAAAGGCACGTTTTAAGCCAATTTTAACGTGCCTTTTATTTTTGCTTTTATTTTATAATTACTGGGTTGAAATCACAGCCGTATTGCGTTCGGCATCCCATTCAACATTATATCCCAAGCTTTCCGCCAAAAACCTAAGCGGTACCATTGTTTTGTCGTTTATAAACCGTGCCGGAACATCCATCATTTTTCAAAATAAGTTAAAAAACTCTTTATATCATTTTCTACATAAGAAAACAAAATTCCTGCCGTCCTCATTTTTTCCTGTCCTGCAACTCCATATTAGTTGTAAACATTATTACAACTTCTTCATATAATAATAATGACAATGGCGTCACAAATAATGTGGCGCTTTATTTTTTTATCGGAGGTTTGATTATGTGCGGAATTGCAGGTTGGATAGACTATAATCAGGATTTAAGAGGAAAAGATAATATAATTGATAAGATGTCCAATACTTTAATACGGCGTGGGCCGGATGCGGGCGGAGTTTATGTTAAGGAAAATGTCTGCTTAATTCATAGAAGACTGGTCGTAATTGACCCTGAAAACGGTGCGCAACCGATGATAGCTCAAAAAGGAAATACAAAATACATCCTTGTATACAACGGTGAGCTTTATAATACAAGCGAGTTGCGAAGTGAACTGGTTACACTGGGATACAGCTTTGTCGGACATTCGGATACGGAGGTGCTGTTAAAAGCCTTTGTGCAGTGGGGTGAAGCATGTCTTGAAAAGCTCAACGGCATATATGCCTTTGCAGTATGGAATGATTCAGAAAAAAAATTATTTTTGGCGCGGGATAGAATGGGTGTAAAACCCTTATTCTTTTATCCTTATAAGGGTGGTATTGTATTTGGTTCGGAAATAAAAACGCTGCTTGCAAATCCACTGATTAAGTCTGTAATTGATGAAGACGGCCTAAAGCAAATTTTTCTTTTGGGACCGGGCAGGGCAGGCGGCAGCGGGGTTATCAAAGGTATATATGAACTAAAACCTGCGGAATATGCAGTTTTTGACAAAAGCGGATTGCGTGTTCATACATACTGGCATTTAAAGGCGTATGAACATGAGGACAATCTTAAGACATCAATTGAAAAAACCCGTTTTTTGATAACGGATGCTGTAAAAAGGCAGTTGGTCTCCGATGTGCCCCTATGCTGCTTTTTATCCGGCGGGCTTGATTCCAGCATAATATCCAAAATAGCTGCCGAGGAATATGCGGCAGAACATAGGGGCGCGCTTCATACTTACTCGGTTGATTATACCGATAATCAAAAATATTTTACCAAAAACCTCTTTCAGCCCAGCTCGGACAATAAGTATATAAACAGGATGGTAGAAGCTATTGGTTCAAAGCACCATGAAGTCATACTTGACAATTCATCCCTTGCATCTTCCCTGGATGATGCAGTATTGGCTCGGGATTTGCCGGGAATGGCAGATGTTGATTCTTCCCTTTTATTGTTTTGTAAGGAAGTTAAAAAGGATTTTACCGTTGCTGTTTCAGGAGAATGTGCTGATGAAGTCTTTGGCGGGTATCCATGGTACCACAATAAGGATATCTTATTTGAGGACAGCTTCCCTTGGTCCCGCTCGTTGGAAATACGTAAAAGCATCCTAAAAAAGGGGTTATTAAACGACGGGGAAGAATATGTAAGACAATTATATATGGATACAATAAACCATACCGATACTTTGCCAAAAGACAGGGATATAGACATTCGCATGCGGCAAATGTTTATGCTAAACATTAATTGGTTTATGCAGACGTTGTTGGACAGGAAAGACCGCATGAGCATGTACAACGGACTTGAGGTTAGGGTTCCCTTTTGCGACCATCGAATTGTAGAATATGCCTATAATATGCCGTGGGAAATAAAATCATTGAACGGAAGGGAAAAAGGTATTGTACGAGAGGCTATGCGTGGTATACTTCCGGAAGAAATAACAGAGCGCAAAAAAAGCCCCTATCCTAAGACACACAACCCTGTATATTTTGAACTGGTAAGTCAAAGGGTAAGAACCATACGAAAGGATAAAAGCTCAGTAGTCTCAGAACTTATAAACTGGGATACAATAGAGGATATTATCGAAAACCCGTCAAAATTGACATCTCCATGGTATGGCCAGCTTATGACCGCACCGCAAATTCTTGCTTATATTATACAAGTTGATATTTGGTTTAAAAATTATAATATTAGCATTGTATAGTCAACATTTAAAAATTAATGCGTGTATCTTAGATACCAGCTACATCTTAGATACACGCCTTTGTTTACTGTATTGTCACAGGGACGGTTCTTTTGACATTCTTTTTTACACTTTTTCTTTTTTATTCTTAATACTTTTGCGATTTTCCAAAAAGATGACCGGATTCTTGGTTTATTTTCCAACATCTAAGCAAAGCGTAGGTTGGAGAGGTTCATAGTCTCAAATTCCATGGAGAAAAAATTGTCAAAAGAACCGTCCCTGTGACATCTTTAGTAATTAATAGACACTGTATAAAAGCTCTCCATAGGTCGGAAATGGCCAATATTTTTTACCTACCAAAGTTTCAAGTTCGTCTATTACATTTCTTAATGACTGCATATCAATAAATACCGTTTCACGGTAGTATTTTGCAGTATCAAGGGAATTGGCCTGGCTTTTTGCTTCAATTATTGACGACTCCAGCTTTTCAATTTTTTTGTAAAGGCAGGAAGATAAATTGGATATTTTTTCAATTAATTTCTCTTCAAGCTCGCAGTTTAGCTGGGCATTTAATGACTTCTTTGTGTATGCAGTAGTGCTTAAATCCTTCAAATAATTCACAACCGCCGGAATAATGCCTCTTCTTACCATTTCAAGCATTGTAAGGGCTTCAATGTGAATAGTCTTTGCATATCCTTCCAGCATAATTTCATATCTTGAATATATTTCAGTTTCTGAAAAGACCTTTTGTTTTGTAAACAACCTGATATTCTTTTCGCTGATAAGATAAGGCAAAGCATCCACCGTCGATTTCAGATTCAACAGCCCTCTTCTTTCTGCTTCTTTAACCCATTCATCAGAATAGTTATTGCCATTAAATATAATTCTCTTATGATTTTTTATAGTCTCTTTAACCAGAGCTGATAATTCATCTTTAAAATTAGCCGCATTTTCCAGCCTGTCTGCAAACTGGGATAGAACCTCAGCCACAATCGTATTGAGCACGGTATTGGCATCGGATATGGAGGCAGAAGATCCCACCATTCTAAACTCAAACTTATTCCCTGTAAAAGCAAAGGGGGATGTTCTGTTTCTGTCTGTAGAATCTTTAGGAATATGCGGAAGTACGGTTGCACCGATTTCCATATCACATTTTTCCTTTTTATTGTAGCTGGTACCGTTTTCAATACATTCTAAAATGGCCATGAGTTCATCACCTACAAACATGGAAACTATAGCAGGGGGTGCTTCATTGGCACCAAGCCTATGATCGTTTCCGGCACTTGCCACCGAGATCCGGAGTAAATCCTGATAATCATCAACAGCTTTAATTACGGCAGTTAGGAACAGTAAAAATTGTGCATTTTCATAAGGTGTTTCTCCCGGTTCCAATAGATTTATGCCCGTATCCGTCGATATGGACCAGTTATTGTGCTTACCGCTTCCATTAACCCCTGCAAAGGGCTTCTCATGCAAAATACATACAAGGTTGTGCTTATTTGCAATGGTTTTCATAAGTTCCATTGTCAGCTGGTTGTGGTCAGCCGCAATATTGGTTGTAGTATATATCGGCGCCAATTCATGCTGTGCCGGTGCCACCTCATTATGCTTTGTCTTTGCATGTACTCCCAGCTTCCAAAGCTCTTCCTCCAGCTCCTTCATAAAGGCCGATACCCTTGGCTTTATTGAACCAAAGTAGTGATCTTCAAGCTCCTGGCCCTTTGGAGGCCTTGCGCCAAACAAGGTTCTGCCGCAGTACACCAAATCCGGACGTTTTTCATATAAATCCTTGTCTATTAAAAAGTACTCCTGCTCAGGACCCACGGTGGTTATAACTCTTTTTACATCATTATGTCCAAAAAGTCTTAAAATTCTCAAAGCTTCCCTGTTGATTGCATCCATTGAGCGAAGCAGAGGGGTTTTCTTATCCAATGCTTCTCCGCTGTAAGAGCAAAAGGCTGTTGGAATATAAAGGGTCCTGTCTTTTATAAAAGCATACGAGGTGGGGTCCCAGGCCGTATAGCCCCTGGCTTCAAAAGTAGATCTTATCCCGCCGCTGGGGAAGCTTGAGGCATCCGGTTCACCCCGTACAAGTTCTTTGCCTGAAAACTCCATTATTACATTATCGTCCTTTGTGGGTGATATAAAACTGTCGTGTTTTTCAGCCGTTATGCCGGTCATCGGCTGAAACCAGTGGGTAAAATGGGTAGCGCCCTTTTCAATTGCCCATTCTTTCATTTCATTTGCTACCACATTTGCCACATCAAGGTCCAAATGTTTTTGCTCTGCAATGGTCCTTTTTAATGACCTATAAATATCCTTTGGAAGCCTTTGCCTCATTACCCTGTCATTGAAAACCATGCTTCCGAACAAATTCGGTAAATCCTTCATAAAATAACTACCTCCTTATTTACAACAATTCTATTCCTGCATCAAGGCAAATCCTGATTGTATATTCATCCCATACGGAAACCTGGACTTCACCAACATGCGCCGAAGTTATCCTCAAAAACCCTCTTTACTTTCCCGATTGCAGTCTTGGTTTTATACAGGTAATAGGTGTATAGCCTTGCGGGATTATTGTTTACTAATAAATTAAAAAGGCGCCGTAGGTTTTTAAAACCTACAGCGCCTTTGCTGTTTATGGACTTAGTATAGCACCATATTATTTATTTGTAAATACCTTTTAAAAAAATTTTTTTTAAAATTTGAAATTTATTTTTTAAAAGTTGCAATATTAATCCTGAATCCATTATCAAGAGACATGTTTTTTAAAAATTTTGCAAGTTAGAAAATATATTTATTCAAAATATTATTGACAAATATTTTGTCAAATTGTATAATATCATTAGTGAACAAAGGCGTTCATCAGGCAGTAAAATGCTTTAATGCTTTGCTGCTGATGAACGCCTTTATTTTTTACCGGAGGTGAAGATTATGTTAAAAGAGGGGCAAATAAGGATACCTTCTGGCTGCGCTATATCGGGAATATTTCAAAAGGACGGCAAAAGAATTAACGGAGAAGTAATTATAAAATCCATTTCTACAATGCACGACCGTTCCAACGGATTGGGCGGAGGATTTGCAGCCTATGGTATATATCCTGAATACAAGGACTATTACGCTTTTCATATATTTTATGAGGATAATGAATCAAAAAAAGAGTGCGAACAATTTCTGGATCGCCATTTTGATATTATAAATCTTTCAAAGATACCAACAAGAAAAACGCCCAATATAACTGATGAACCTTTAATATGGAGATATTTCGTAACTCCTCTGCCGACTAAACTGGCCGAAAGCCAGCTTGATGAAAAAGAATTTGTAGCCAGAAGCGTTATTAAGATAAATACCAAAATAAAAGGTGCTTACGTTTTTTCAAGCGGCAAAAACATGGGTGTGTTTAAGGCGGTAGGATTCCCTGAAGATGTTGGAGAATTTTATAAGCTTTCCGAGTATGAAGGTTATGCCTGGACAGCACATGGAAGATACCCCACAAACACACCCGGCTGGTGGGGTGGCGCCCATCCTTTTGCAATGCTTGATTACTCGGTCGTACACAACGGGGAAATATCCTCCTACGATGCAAACCGGAGAGCCATTGAAATGCACGGATATAAATGTACATTGCTGACCGATACGGAGGTTATAACATATATCATTGATTATCTTAATAGGAAAATAGGGCTTGATCTTGAAGAAATAGCACAAGTTGTCGCTGCTCCCTTCTGGCAGACCATTGATAAGATGCCGGAGGAAAAAAAAGAAAAATTAACATATTTGAGAAATGTATTTGCATCCTATCTCGTCACGGGCCCCTTTTCCATACTGGTAGGCTTTGAAGGCGGAATGATGGCGTTAAATGACAGATTAAAGCTTCGCTCCATGGTAGTTGGAGAAAAAGATAATACGGTTTATATAGCAAGCGAAGAATGTGCTATACGGGTTATTGAGCCAAATTTGGATAAAATCTGGTCACCAAAAGGCGGTGAACCGGTAATTGTTACTTTGAATGGGGGTGTAGGTTAATGCCAATAGATTTTTTGTATCCTGAATATGAAGTAGTAAGAAATTATGACAGATGTATTAACTGCCGGGTTTGTGAAAGGCAGTGTGCCAATGAGGTCCATTCATATGATAAGGATCTAAATAGGATGTGCAGTGATGATGCAAAATGCGTTAACTGCCACAGATGCGTATGCCTTTGCCCTACAAGGGCACTTAAAATAGTAAAAACGGATCATACCTTTAAAGAAAATGCTAACTGGACCGGAAATACAATCAAAGAAATATACAGGCAGGCAGGAAGCGGCGGTGTACTGCTGTCGAGCATGGGCAATCCAAATGACTATCCTATTTATTTTGATAAGATGCTTTTAAATGCTTCCCAGGTAACCAATCCGTCCATTGACCCGCTTCGCGAACCAATGGAAACAAAGGTTTTCTTAGGAAGTAAGCCTAAAAAGATCGAACGGGATGAAAAAGGCAATCTGATAAACAATTTGCCACCAAATATTGAGCTTGCCGTACCGGTTATGTTTTCTGCCATGAGTTACGGCTCCATAAGCTATAATGCCCATGAAAGCCTGGCAAGGGCTGCTCAGGAGCTTGGCACCTTATACAATACGGGGGAAGGCGGGCTTCACAAGGACTTTTATAAATACGGAAAAAATACTATAGTCCAGGTAGCTTCCGGACGCTTTGGAGTGCACAAGGATTATCTTGAAGCTGCCGCAGCTATAGAAATAAAAATGGGTCAAGGGGCAAAACCGGGGATCGGAGGACATCTACCGGGTGAAAAAATTGTAGGGGATATTTCAAGAACCCGCATGATACCCGAAGGCTCCGATGCTATCTCCCCTGCTCCCCATCACGATATTTATTCCATTGAAGATTTAAGGCAACTGGTGTATTCGTTAAAAGAAGCTACCGATTATAAAAAACCGGTTATAGTAAAGATTGCAGCCGTTCACAATGTAGCGGCTATTGCAAGCGGTATTGCAAGAAGCGGCGCCGATATCATTGCCATTGACGGCTTCCGCGGGGGTACCGGAGCTGCCCCCACAAGAATCAGGGATAATGTGGGTATACCCATAGAGCTTGCCCTTGCAAGCGTTGACCAAAGGCTTCGGGATGAAGGCATTCGTGACAATGTATCAATAGTTGTCGGCGGCAGCATAAGAAACAGCAGCGATATTGTAAAAGCCATCGCACTGGGTGCCGATTGCGTATATATTGCAACTGCTGCCCTCTTGGCCTTGGGATGCCACCTTTGCAGGAGCTGTCAAACAGGAAAATGCAATTGGGGTATTGCAACACAAGTCCCCGAGCTTGTAAAGCGCCTTAACCCTGACATAGGCTATAAGAGGCTTGTAAATATGGTTACCGCCTGGAACCATGAAATAAAGGAAATGATGGGCGGTATGGGCATTAACTCCATAGAAAGCTTAAAAGGAAACCGGCTCATGCTCAGGGGAATAGGCTTAAATGAAAAAGAGCTTGAAATTTTGGGCATTAAACATGCGGGAGAATAAGGAGTGAGCATATATGAAAAGGGTATATGTTAATGAAAAATGGTGCTTAGGTTGTCACCTTTGCGAATATTATTGTGCTTATGCAAACTCTAATGAGGAAGACATGGTAAAAGCACTTAAGGATATAGTTATTAATCCGCGGATAAAGATAGAAGAAAAGGACGGCATCAGTTTTGCCGTATCCTGCAGGCATTGTGACGAACCCCTTTGTGTTAAAGGATGTATTACAGGTGCATTAACCGTAAAGGACGGCGTCATAACCGTTGATAAAAATAAATGCGTGGGATGTTTTACCTGTATCCTGTGCTGTCCATATGGTGCTGTCAGCCCCACTGATGAGGGAATCATTCAAAAGTGTGAATTGTGTATAAACAATACAAAAGGTACTCCTTATTGTGTAAAAGGATGTCCCAATAACGCCATCGTGTTTGAAGAGAGGTGAAAATAAATGAAATATGTGATAATAGGAAACTCAGCTGCGGCCATCGGTGCGGTCGAAGGAATAAGGCAGGTTGATTCAGACGGTGAAATAACAATTATCAGCAAAGAGCCCTATCATACCTATTCAAGACCTCTAATATACTATCTGCTGTACGGAAAAACTGACGAGCAAAGGATGAAATATCGTAAAGATGATTTTTATGAAAAGATGAAATGCAATACTATCTTTGGAAAAGCGGTTACAAAAATTAACGATAAACTACAACAGGTTCTGCTGGACGACGGTACGGTAATAAGCTATGACAAGCTGCTCGTTGCAACCGGTTCCGAACCTTTCATTCCACCTATGAACGGACTCGACACAGTAGATAAGAAATTTACCTTCATGTCGCTGGATGATGCAAAGGGGCTGGAAAAATCCTTATCTCCCGATTCCAAAGTATTAATAATCGGTGCTGGATTGATAGGCCTTAAATGCGCAGAAGGTATTTCGAGGAAGGTTGGCAAAATCACAGTGGTTGACCTTGCCGACAGAATCCTCTCAAGTATCCTTGATGAGGAGGCAGCTCAAATAGTACAGGAACATATTGAAAAATATAATATTGAATTCATATTAAATTCCAGTGTTAAGAGTTTTTCAGGAAACACTGCCGTATTATCGGACGGAAGAAAAATAGATTTTGATGTTTTGGTCATTGCCGTGGGGTGAGGCCAAATGTGGATTTAATAAAAGATATAAACGGAGAAATACGTCGGGGCATTGTTGTAAATGAACTTATGGAAACTTCCATTCCAAATATATATGCCGCAGGGGACTGCTGCGAATCCTTTGATATAACGATAAATCAGAACCGCGTGCTTGCGCTGCTGCCAAATGCCTATATGCAAGGGGAATGTGCAGGAATAAACATGGCAGGAGGCAAAAAAATTTTTGACAAGGCAATACCTATGAACGCCATAGGCTTTTTTGGTCTTCATATAATAACTGCAGGAAGTTATGACGGAGATGTTTATTATGAAAGAAACGGAGGATATAAAAAGCTTTTTACGAAAGACGGACTGTTAAAAGGATATATTTTAGTGGGTAATGTTGAAAAGGCCGGAATATACACTAGCTTGATCAGAGAAAAGATTCCTCTGAAAAATATAGATTTTGAACTGATTTGCAAAAAACCGGGATTAATGGCCTTTTCAAAAGCAGATAGAATGAAGAAACTTGGAGGTGCTTAACATGTATATAGATGCTAAAAACCTGGACTTTCAAAGCCTGAATAGAAAAATAAAAGATTCTTCCGATGATACGATAGTATTATTTGATTGTATCGGTCAGCGATATATAGGAAGCGGTCTTAAGGGTAAGGATATTACAATAAACGGAACACCGGGAAATGCCGTTGGGGCTTACCTGGACGGATGCACCATAAGGATTCTGGGCAATGCACAGGATGCCACCGGCGATACGATGAACGACGGAACTATTTATATACACGGAAGCAGCGGTGATGCCTGCGGTTATGCAATGCGCGGAGGTAAAATTTTTATACGGGATAACGCAGGATATCGGGCAGGTATTCATATGAAACAATATAAAGATAAAAAACCCGTGCTGGTTATCGGCGGCTGTGCAGGGAGTTTTCTTGGAGAATATCTTGCCGGCGGTATCATAATTGTACTAGGTTTAAATAGAAACTCAAATATGATAGGCAATTTCTGCGGTACCGGTATGCATGGCGGCAAGATATACCTAAGGTGTGAAAAACCCCCCGAAGATTTGCCGAAACAGGTTATAGCAAGAGAAGCAACGGAAAGCGATATGGATGAAATAAAACCTTATATTAAAGAATTTTGTGATGAATTTGGAAAAGAATATGATAATATTATAAATAGTAAGTTTTTCTGCCTGGTTCCAAATACAAAAAATCCATACAAACAATTGTATACCTACAATTAATTATGTAATCAGGGAGGTTTGGAATGTGACCTATTCGATGAAAGAAGTTTTACAATTTGTAAAAGAAAACGATGTGAAGTTTATCCGGCTTGCCTTTTGTGATATATTGGGCGTACAAAAAAATATTTCCATCATGCCGGATGAACTTGAAAGGGCCTTCGAAAGCGGTATATCCTTTGATGCTTCCGCCATATCAGGTTTTATGAATGTGGAAAAATCCGATTTGTTTTTATACCCCGACCCTTCAACTTTGAATATATTGCCCTGGAGGCCCCAACAAGGTCGGGTTATACGATTCTTTTGCGACATAAAGCATCCGGATAAAAAAGATTTTGAAGGAGATACAAGAAATATATTAAAACAAGCAATAAAGCGTGCGGAAAAGATGGGGTATGAGTGCAAAATAGGTTCCGAATGTGAATTTTACCTTTTTGAAACCGATGAAAAAGGAAACCCAACTGATATACCTTATGATAACGGCGGTTATTTGGATATTGCGCCTCTTGATAAATGCGAAAACGTGCGAAGAGAAATATGCTTGACCCTAGAACAAATGGGAATAAGGCCGGAAAGCTCCCATCACGAACAAGGACCAGGACAAAATGAGATAGATTTCAAGTACAGCGATGCCCTAACCGCTGCAGACAATTTCTTAACTTTTAAGTCGGTTGTTAAATCAATTTCATCGATAAACGGATTATATGCTTCATTTATGCCAAAACCTTTTGCGGATAAAAGCGGAAGCGGGCTTCATATAAATATATCTCTCTTTAAAAATAATTTTAATATCTTCAACAGCAACAACAGTGATTACTATTCCTATGCCAAAAGCTTCATAGCCGGTGTGCTGGATAAAATATCAGAAATAACAGGTTTTTGTAATCCCATTACAAACTCCTATTCCCGTTTTGGAAGTTTTGAAGCTCCGAAATATATATCCTGGTCCCATCAGAACCGGTCCCAGCTGATTCGTATTCCTGCCGCAACCGGCGAATACGCAAGAATGGAACTCCGTTCTCCGGACCCTTCATGCAACCCGTACCTTACTTTTGCTCTTATTTTACACGCGGGACTTGACGGTATAGAAAAGAAGCTGGAGCTTTCAGATCCAATTGATATTAATATGTATAAGGCAAATATGTTTGAACTTAAAAACATAAAAGCACTCCCGGATAATTTAAAACAGGCTTTGGATATACTGTCACAAAGTGATTTCGTTAAAAGTATTTTGCCTGAAGAAATAATAGCAAAATATTTAGAGATTAAATATAAGGAATGGAATCTGTATTCACAAGCCAAGGATAAAGCGGCTATAGAAAAGCAAATGTATTTTTATACAGTATAATTAAATGTCTTTTAAAGGCGGTGATAGTTTGAATAGTGTACTAATTGTATCAAGCTCTGTAAAATCGAATGAAGTTTTTAAGGAGCTGCTTTCCTTTGACACATATAAAGAAATAATCATCGCTAAAAATGGAAATGAAGCCCGGCGTATCTTGATTGAAAGAAACTTTGATTTGTGCATTATTAATACTCCGCTGGTAGACGAATTTGGAACCGAGCTTGCCCTTAATATAGCCGCCAAAACAATTACGCAGATTATGATGGTTGTAAAAAGTGAACTGGCAGACGATATATCGGCAAAAGTCGAAGATTATGGCATATTTGTAATATCCAAGCCTTTCAACCGCCAGATCTTTTGGAGTGCACTAAAGCTCATCAAAGCTTCTCATAATAAAATAATGGGTTTAAAGAATGAAAACATAAAGCTTCAAAAGAAGATCGAAGATATAAGATACATTGACAGGGCAAAATGTGTGCTAATTGAGTACATGAAAATAACCGAAGAAGAAGCCCACAGATTTATTGAGAAACAGGCAATGGATATGCGCATTACCAAGAGAGAAGTTGCCACATCAATTTTGAAGACATATGAAAAATAGATATAACGAGGCACAAGATTGCTCACCACTTTAATGCCTCGTTATAATAATCTATTTTTTATATATAATTTTTTATACATATATTTGATTACTGATTTTTGGCTGGAACTCTATCTCTAAACAACAAAGAAATAGTCCACAACCCTCCTAATCCTACCAGTGTATATATGATCCTGCTAATAGCTGCATTTTGTCCTCCAAATAGGGAGGCCACTAAATCTGCATCCGTACCGAATAAACCAATCAATCCCCAATTTAGTGCTCCAATTATTACTAGGATTAAAGCCAATCTATCCATTCCATCAACTCCTTTATGCTTTTAATCCTAGTATGCCATTTTTTTAAAGGAATCATTCATTGCTTATATACTAATTTACTAATTGCTTTACCATGTTACACACAAATGGGGACGGGGCAATTATTGTGCAATTTGCAGAATTATACCAACCATTTTAATTTATTCCAATGTTCTTGTACAATTATTGCCCCGTCCCCAAATCGTGAATCCGATACCTAACTTGACCAGTTCCTCATCCTCAGTGTGAAAAGCAAGCCTGCAAGCATAGTCAATCATATTCTTAACATCAAACCCTTTATGGTCTTCTCTAATAGAATTAAGAATGGGATCGATAACTGACAAGATTCCGTATTTATGTAACAATTCAGCAATTTTTCTTTGTGAGTTAGTGTTGCCTTTTTTCCAGTCACTTTTTAACAACTTCACTATTTTCTTTATGACTATTTCAGAGTGTTTTAAGCCAAAGTGAAATATACCTATCCCATCTTTTGCACCAGGCATAAAGTTCAGTTCATTTGGCGAAACCTTCTTAAATGGGAGCGTAAAGTTTTGTGAAAGCTTTCCCTCTGAATTCAGGCTTTCATAAATAGCATTGTATATGCTTTGTGTGTTCATTACTATTCCTCACTTTCAATTTGGTTATAACGCAATAGTAGATCGTTTGTAGAAAAAAATTCTTACATCAATTCGTTTCAACAAGGCAGGAGATGCGCTCACCGGCTGTTACCAGAATTATGTGCTCGCCGCTTTCAGAAGTGGGGACCATCTTGAACGCCTAGTTATACACTATTTGCCGTAAATGCCCATTGTACACCGGATTTATTATATATCAAATGACACAATTTTACAATATTTTTCAGAACATTTGTTCTCATTATTGAAATAACCTACAAAGCCTAGCTCGCTTTTAGTTTGTGAACCTTAGCTAGGCTTGGTTTAGCCCCATCGTTATTTAAGATAATAACATTAATTAATCACTCACCTGGTAGAGGACCAATCAAG
This sequence comes from Clostridiaceae bacterium, assembly GCA_012735465.1. GTDB lineage: Bacteria > Bacillota > Clostridia > SK-Y3 > SK-Y3 > JAAYHJ01. Next base: position 7,881 of record JAAYHJ010000034.1, on the reverse strand, counting down.
GTTAAAAAATAAAAAACCGCTTTGAACATTGATTGGAACAGGCTTCCTGACGTCTATACTCCACAATTCTACCGGTGGAACATCCTCTCTGCACCCGGACAAATAGGCTATTTTAGTGCTGTCAGGTGACCATGTAACAGGAGTGGCATAACAGCTGGAAATTGCCAGTATGATATCCCCTTCTCCTTTTGCCCCGGACATGCGTATCTGCGAATAGTATTTACCATTTCTGAACCAGCTTGAACTATACGCAATGCGGGTAGAATCAGGAGACCATGCCGGATAGTAGTTTTTAGCCTCAGGCCCTCCCGGAATTTTATATACTCTTCCTGTGGCCAACTCCAGCGTATAAATTTCTGAAATACTCACGCCGGGAGACGTGAATAAAACAAATTTCGCGTCTGGTGAAAGCCTCACCTCGTTCAAAGGACCATTTTGGTTGTTTGTTATCTGTCTTTCGTTGCTCCCATCTCCATTGCTTCTGTATAACTGGCTGATGCCCGCCCCATTCTTTGCTTCATAGAGCAATTCCTCACCATTGGGAAACCATTGGACATATGAAGCTCCGGGACGATCAATGGACACAAAGGTATTGCTTAAAACATCATAAATCCGGATCACCCTGCCGGTCGAATAAACCAATCTTCGGTTATCCTGAGCCCAGTCCACAAAAGCAGGAAAAACAATCTGATCGATTTTTGAAATATTCCCTGTCAACACATTAACTACTGAAATAACACCTGTATCTCCCACATAAGCAATCTTGCTCCGATCAGGAGACCAGAAAATTGTGGACGCTCTGCCAGCCTTATCAACTTCAATGATACCCGTATCTACAGAATCCAAAATGTCAAGCGCTATAAAACTTCTAATTTCATCAGTAAACAAAACCGCAAGGGGTCCTGCTCCTACTGGGGGAACATAGGGAATGAGCAGTTTCATACCCGGAATGATATTAGGAGTAAGGCCGTTATTTGCTTTCATGATCAGGTCAGGCCTTGGCTGTCCATCCACCGTCACATTGTATTGTGCTGCAATATTAAAAAGGGTATCTCCTGGTCTAACCACGTAAAAAGGCATGCCTGCCGGTACCGTCAGAACAGTACCCGGTATGATTATATACGGAGGTTCCAGGCCGTTAGCATCGATGATCCTGCTTATAGGTATTCCATAGCTTTGGGCGATGGAATACACTGAATCGCCAGGCCTGACCACATATGTAGTTATACCGGGAGGTACAGACAACTGCTGACCGGGATAAATGGTATAGGGTGCTGTAAGATTGTTAGCAGCAATTAGTGACTGAATGGGAACGGACCAGCGCAAAGCTATATTATAAAGCGTGTCACCGGGACGTACGGTATAGAATATTTGCATGATATCTTCTCTCCTCTTAATATTAAATGTATCGTATACTATTTTATGTCCCGGTATCTACTAATGTTAATTGAAGTCCCGTACTTTTTCCCGTATTTTCTGACACTATATATTCTCAGCCATTAAAGACCCAAACTCTTAATTATCTAATCCTTTGTACAAATTGGCTTATGTACTAATCGAAAATAATTTTGCAGAAATATATTATGGTTAACGCAAGGTTTAACTGGTATTTCATTGAAAAAAGTTTAAGGAATTATACCTGTTTGGCGTAAACGTATTGAATCTTGTAAAATGGCATAATCCGCTTTTGATCATGCCATTTACACTAAGATACTTAGATTTCATCACTTTCAACAGTCCATTTCCCAAATTGTACATCTGGTGGAAAATCATTATGCTCACCAAGCATCTTTTCCATCCAAATCATATCGTACCAGGTATTAAACTTATATCCGATGTTATGAAATCTTCCTACCAAAATAAATCCCATTTTCTTATGAAATCGATAACTAACATCAGTAAGGTGATCATCTTCTTTCACAGGAACTGCTATGCAAGCATTCATATTTAGAATTCCCATGTTTTTTAAAGATTTTTCCAATGCGTTATAAAGTGATTTTCCTATACCCATTCTATGTTTGCCCTGTTTAACATAGATAGTTGTTTCCACAGACCAGTCATATGCTTTACGATCCTTGAAAGTATTAGCATATGCATATCCTAATATTTCACCATTATCTACTGCCTTTATATAAGGGTATTTTGATGATATATTTATGATTCTACTCTTAAACTCATCTAAAGTCGGCACATCATATTCAAATGTAATTGCAGTATTTCTGACATAGGGTTCGTATATTGAAAGTAGTTCTGAAGCATCTTCTATAGTGACTTTTTCTATTCTCATACATGTACCTCCTTACAAAATTTATAGTATTATAATACTACCTAATGCCATTTGACCTATCCACAATCTCCAGCATAATTGGTGTTTTCGCATCTGCATAGCTCCGAACATGCCGCCACTTACTTTTTTTCAAATTTCGCTTGACTTGTGCATATTTGTCATGATCACGCTCATTAGAACGCAACCGATCATCTACTTGGCATTGCTTCCCACATTCTTAACCGTAACCTTTCCTGTGGCATCTTTACCGGTGATTATTATGTCATATTTATCCGTTTCAGATACGGTTACAGTGAATATACCTGACTCAAGATTTTTTCCTGCATAGGGTTCCTGACCGTTTTTGCCGCACACTGCAAGTGCAATTTCTCCATCTTCACGGTCAATTTTAAACTGCAACATATCCCCCTTGTTAAGGGATAATTCACACTTGTCTTTTGAGCTCCACTCCTTGAAATCCATTGTGAAACCTTTTCCATTTGGATTCTCAAGAATCACAATGCTGCCCTTTGATGTGGTGTAAGCCGAAATTACTATAATAATTGTAATAAACAGTGGCAGAAAAACAATAGGGTGCATATTATGAATCCTCCTTATTCTTTTGTTTTGTTTTCCGAAAAACATGACAATACCTCCCTTATAAACTTTGCCCGCTCGTTGATCCACGGGCTGTGTCCGGAATGCTCAAACCATACAATTTCTTTATCAGGTGCCTCCAGAACCTGTGCATACTCCTCGGCCAGCACTGTAGGTGCATTGACCTCATGCCGACCTAAGAAGAAATAGGCAGGCACATCCAGTTTAGTATAATCAGTCCTCAAATTGATGGTATAAATCTGTTGATACACATGATTATATGTGTTTATGATACCCCGGAAAAAGTTGATTTTATCGAGCAGCCCATATTCGGAGGAACAAATGTCTCGAAGAGTATTGTAACCAGGATTTTGAATTTCGGGATTTTCCGCCATATAAGCACTGAGATAATTCAGGTACACTGCGCTTTTCCATGTTACGTCCTTTCCGTAATAGGGCGGCATACCATTTGCTTTAAGCCGTTCTATCAAAGCGGTGTCGCCTTTGGACTGCGCGATTTCCAAAGTCTTCGCGTAATCCATCCTCTCAGTTTCGGCAAAGTCTACCATTTGAGCAATACCGATAAATGCGTGATAGAACTCCGGGTACTTATCAACAAGGAAAATCCCCAGGGCGCTGCCCCACGATTCACCTACCAGATAAATCTTTTCCTGAGAAAATCGCTCCTTCAGGTACTCCGTCAGAGCATGACCATCCTCAATATATGTCTGTACAGTAATGTTTTTAATTTTTTCTGTATAATAGGACTTCCCGGAACCGGGCTGATCCCAGTTGACAACGACAAAATGTTTCTCCAACTCTGCCAACTCATGCCGCACCGCCGCCATCTGCGTACCGCCGGGACCTCCCGCTAAAAAAAGCAGGACAGGCGCGTTTTTATCCCAACCTCTCAGGCTAATCCATTGCTTCCTGCCGTTCAGTTCAAGTTTCCTAAGCTCTGCAATGCTGTTTTTAGGCGTATTTCCTTTTTCATCAACAATAGGAGGAGTGGAAGAGGTGAGTTGTGAAAAAGCAATTAACCCTACATTTAATATCACAGCCATGGCAAAGAATATAGCCATTTTTTTCAAACGAATAAGCTGTTCTGGATTTGTCTTTTTCCTCATGTATGAAATGACACAATGAGCCGACAAGAGCAAAATCCCCGCAAGTGCAACAACCGATAAAACTGTCAAAATGAAAAATACAATTGTTATAATCATAGTATACCTCCATTCTCCATTATTGTTTAACATATATGCTTTCAAGGGCGTTACCCATCATCGGAGTATCGATGATACGGTTGTCCCTGAGTAATAGCCTGTTTTGCCCTATCAGGCGTTTAATAATGCTTATCTTTGCCGTTTCACTCAGCGGTTCGCGAAAAATAAGTACTCCCCCGGGCTTGAGGACCTTAGACAGCACAGGAATGACCCTTTCCAAATCATTTTTCGAAATATCGTGTAAAACAAAGTGGCAGTATACTACATCAAAACTTTCATTTGTAAGCGCCGTGGATTCCCATTGCAGATAAAAGATATTTCCATATCTGTGCAGAGTTTTACGGCAGGCATTCAACCATCGCTCGGAAATATCCAGACAGGTCAAATGCCCGCGGGGCAGCTTTTTTGCGACATAGTATGCAACTGTTCCCATACCACATCCGAAATCAAGCACCCGCTCACCTCCGTCAAGGGGTATACGGTCTGCGAAATCTTTGTACACAGACTTGCCGTAAAGGAAAAACGCCAGTCTTGTCAGAAACATCTCTAAACAAGTCGGTTCATGCTTCATTACTCATCACCTCCAATAAAAAAACAACTGTATTTCAGGTTCATCACTATCATAGCAATCAAACCTGTCATACAGTTGATATAAACCTTAAATCTACCTTAAATCTTAATTTATCGTGGGAACAGTAATCCGGAAGGTACTGCCCTTACTTTCGTTTAGGCGCAGTATCAAATCCCCTCCGTGTGCCTCGGCAATTTTTTTCGCTTATGGAAAGCCCCAATCCGCTACCACCGGTTTTGGAGTTACGAGAGGCGTCTACCCGAACAAAAGGCTTAAATATGTCGTCCACAAGATGATCCGGAATGCCGATACCATCGTCGCTGAAATCAATCACCACCTGATGATTTTGTACCGTCAGTCTTATGGCAACCAATGTCCCCTGTGGATTGTACCTCATTGCATTATTTGCAAGATTTTGAATAATCCGGCCAAAACGGTCGGTATCCAGCAGTGCAAAAACACTTTCTTCTAAAATATCGAATTCATATTCGAACCCTTCGTACTCCAACTGAGGTACAAGCTCGCCGCATATTTGCCGTATGTATTCGCAGATATCTGTTCTTTCCAGCTTTAGTGAAAATTCCGGGCTATCTATTTGGGAAAGCTCAAACAATTCGGTAAGAAGTCGGTTGGCCCTTTTGCTGTTATTAAGAATGATCTCAAGATATTCATTGCGTTCCTGCTCGGTCATACCTGACTTATTCATGAGCAACTCCACATAACCCTGTATGCTGGACATAGGATTTTTAAGGTCATGGGATATATCAAGAATCAACCGCTGCCTGTCTTCCTCCGACTTTGTGCGCAGGGAAATTTCATGCTCAATCCGGGCAGCCATGTCGTTAAAGGTGTTCTGAAGTTCGGCAAACTCATTTTTGAGACGCAAATCCACCCGCACAGAATAATCGCCTTCCCGTAAAAGCCTGGTGCCATCACAAAGCTTTTTCAGAGGCACGGTTATGCTCGTCGCCGTAATCCTGGAATAGATAAAAGCAAAAAGCGCAAGGAGCAGAATATAACTCAGCACCACAAAAGTAACCACCCAACCTGCTTGCATGAAATCACCGGGATTTGCTTCTTTATTAAGCACCAACGAAAAATCCAGCCGAATTGATGTGGGAAATGTAACAATCAGCCAAAACTCGCCTTTTGAATGATAGAGAATATCGTAATGGTACGGCTTGCTTTTGCTTTCCATTAAAAATGTGGTAAATTCCTCTGCAGTCAGCCTGTCTTTCCCGATGGTATCCAGGCCACTCGAATAAACGACACGGTATTCCTTGTCCACAACTTGTACACCGCCGCCGCTTTGTACGACAGCAGATGCATCAATCTGTCTATAATCATCTTTGATTATTGCGCTTGCAGGATACCGGTTTTTTGCCAGCGAACCTGAAATCAACCCGCTGGCAAAGGACAGCAGCACAAATGCAAGTACCGTATCTAATATAGTCAGTAAAAATATTACCAGAAAATTCTTAAGAAATTGATTGGACAGTTTTCTTTTCATTTCTTTTCACCAGTATAATGGAGTTTGTACCCGATGCCACGAATGGTTTTCAGATACTTTGGCTTTTGCGGATCGTCCTCAATCCGGTTCCTGATTCGACTGATATGCACCATCACGGTGTTGTCGTCAAAATAGTATTCCTCGTCCCATACTGCTTGATAAAGCTGCCTTTTTGTAAAAACTCTCTCCGGGTGTTCCATAAAGTGTAGAAGCAACCTGTATTCCTTTGCACCAAGTTCAATCGGCTCTCCGTTATTAAATGCACAGCATTTCTCTTTGTCTATGGATAAATTTCCGTATGTAATCCTCTCGGAAGCCTTTTCCTTCGGTGAGAGATACTCATTATTCCGTCTCAGTTGTGCGCCTACGCGAGCCACCAACTCAGCAATGGAAGTTGTATGTTTCAATCCCTTATAGGTAGGCTTAATACGATCTTTTGCAAAGGCCTTGCTGTCGAATCGGTTAGGTTTCAATCCCTTATAGGTAGGCTTAATACATTTATCAGATATATGAAAGGCGAGGCTTAAAAAAAAGTTTCAATCCCTTACAGGTAGGCTTAATACCTTATCAACAATTGGATCTGATTCTGTCTTTGTGGTTTCAATCCCTTATAGGTAGGCTTAATACCCTATCTTTTGTCTTAGCATTGCTGGTATTGAATTGTTTCAATCCCTTATAGGTAGGCTTAATACTTGGAAAGTTTCAAGTGCTGGAGGTATATCCGCAAAAAGGTTTCAATCCCTTATAGGTAGGCTTAATACGGTAGCACATTAGGTGTTTATCCAAAATCAAAAATGTTTCAATCCCTTATAGGTAGGCTTAATACCCGAGGTTGCTATAACAGCTATGCTGTTATAGGTCGGGTTTCAATCCCTTATAGGTAGGCTCAATACTCCTAGTGATTATCCTGATACAAGTTATGATAAATAGTTTCAATCCCTTATAGGTAGGCTTAATACTGAAATAAGATTTATAAAAGGTCGACTGAAATTTGGGTTTCAATCCCTTATAGGTAGGCTTAATACAATAGGCAAATCATATCTGTTTTGTAATTTCAGATGTTTCAATCCCTTATAGGTAGGCTTAATACTATCATGTAGCAGAAAAAATTGTTGAAATGATTGAGTTTCAATCCCTTATAGGTAGGCTTAATACGACAAGAGCAAATTAAGTATTTCCTGACCATCTTTGGTTTCAATCCCTTATAGGTAGGCTTAATACAAATAACCTAGCCTTACATCTTTTTTGTACTTCATTGTTTCAATCCCTTATAGGTAGGCTTAATACCTTTAGTATTATAGTCTTTTAATGCATCTATATTAGTTTCAATCCCTTATAGGTAGGCTTAATACCTAAATGACTGTCTGGATGTTTATCAGCCATATAATGTTTCAATCCCTTATAGGTAGGCTTAATACTTACTCGACAGCAGGAAGATGCTCAAGATACTCAGGTTTCAATCCCTTATAGGTAGGCTTAATACGTGTTAATCCGATTGTTAACCTATTCATCAACTAAAGTGTTTCAATCCCTTATAGGTAGGCTTAATACTAACAATAATTACCGTCGATGCGGAAACAATAACAGGTGTTAATGCTATTCTAAAATTGTACCACATACCGGTAAAAAAATAGGCCACCTTAATCAAATTTTCCTGTATGATTATGTTGTGAAAGCATCATCGTACAGGAGGAAAGGAAATGATTAAGATGGC
>JAAYHJ010000033.1 GCA_012735465.1 Clostridiaceae bacterium | reverse complement strand
CCGGGACTGGAAGATGAAATGACGGCACCTTACTGTAATGAAGAAGCACTGGCCTATAGAAATACAAGAAGAACAAGAATGAACGGATTGAATGAGGACGGTGTGGCATTCATTAATACCGGAAGGGATGCTGACCTGGGAGCCGCTGTGCTTGCATTGAATACCACCGGCATGAAAAATGTGAAGGTTAGCTGGACTGCCGGCACAGTGCTGCCAAATAAGAGAATCTATGCCATTATACTACAGTATAGGGTTGGTAAGACCGGTCCGTTTATAAATGTAATGCAGGATGGAAAACCTGTGGAATATGTGCGGAATGAAACAGAAGGACATTCTCAGACATTTAGTGATATTCTACTTCCCGAAGAAGTGAATGATAAACCGCATGTGGAGCTTAGATGGAAGTACTACATTAAAGAACAGGGAAGCGGTGCCAGGGCCCAGCTAAGACTCGATGATATTTTTGTCACTGCTGAAAAAGAAGAAGGGGATGAGCCGGATTATATCATAGATACGCGTTTTAATATGGAAAAGCTGCAAGCCGACAAGATGCTTACGGCATCGGTAAACGTCACTAATATTAAAGGCACCTATCCGTCTGTAATGGTTATTGTAGCGCTTTTCGATGCAGACAACCGAATGGTAAATGTATCGTATATTGCAAAGGAAATTAAAATAGGCAGCACGGAAGAACTATCGGCAGGTTTCAAACTTCCTAAATATATAGAAGGTTATGAGGCAAGAGTATTTGTATGGGATGGAGAAAACTTAAAGAATACCCAAATGCAACCTTTATCAAATGTTGTAATAATAAAATAATAGTAAAATAAAGATATAAATATACCGGGCTGATTTACTTTGGTAGATCAGCCTGTTTTTTTATCAATAGATTAATACATTGTAATAGTACAAAAATAAGCTGCATATATTATCGTAAATACAGATGTGGTCTTTATGAGAGGATGGTATTATGAAGCAAGTGGTCCATTCCATTCTTTTTCTGTGTCTTACTATTGCAGCACTGATATTGGGAGCTGAATGGACGCAAAGGCATGCTGTAACCGAAACCTCCTCTACTGTTGATGAAGCAGCCATCAAAAGAGATTTATTGTGCCTAATGATGGCTTATCCTGAACATATAATTGGAGTAGAGCGACAATCGGAAGACAAGGTATTTGTGGTGATGAAATCGGGCAATAAAATTCTTTATGACGATCACAAGATGAAAACCTTTGAGGCAAAGATGCAAAACCCCGATTTGCAGGATATGTTGGAGCAAATATACCCTTTAGATGATATTTCCCACCTGATGGATGAAGATTTTGACCCCGGGCGCATTCGGGTATATGCTTTGTTGAAAGAGGTTTATGGAGAGTCTAAGGAAGCTGTTCAGTCCAATCTTGTCAATGTTAAGATAGGATACAAAAACTACATGTTTAACAAGAACAATAATGCTGCCAAAGCACTACAGAATGTCATGGACCAGCTTGTACCCCTTGCGCAAAAAAGAAGTGATATTTATTCCTGCTTATTTCCCATAAACGGTACATTTAATTATCGTTATATTGCAGGAACCCGTCAGTTAAGTGCCCATGCCTTTGGGATATCCATTGACCTTGCCAATGATAAAAGGGATTATTGGAAATGGGCTTCCCGTGAAGAAGGGGAAAAAAGGTTATCTGTATATCCCAGGGAGATTGTACAAATATTTGAACAAAATAACTTTATCTGGGGAGGGAAATGGGGACATTTTGACATCATGCATTTTGAATATCGGCCGGAGATAATTATTAAATCGAAGTATTTTTCAAGGGAACCTTTGCCTGGACGCCCCTGGCATGACGGGGTTCCAAAGGACGATGTGGTGGCAAATTGCATCTGGCTGATAGAATCTGCATGGCAAAATTAGAATTAAAATTGTTTTTTAACATCTGCCCACGGGTGGATGTTTTTATTTTTTTCCCACTACATGGCAGCACAAGATTGGTATTGGTTACATAAGATAGAGATAAGAAATTAAACGTATGAAGGGAGAAGCATACAGGTGAATCTGCAAGGTCATTGCATAGAAAAAACAAGACAAATAAATAAAAAGATTCGGCTTTCATTAATAGTGGTCATAATTGTGCTAAGCTTATTAAACTGTTTTCAGATATTTTGGTATATATATGAAAAAAAGCAGGTTGAGGTACACTGCAAGACAAATGCCCAGCAAGAAGTAGAAAGGGTATTGACGGAGTTATATAATCGGTTTGCGCCTCTGATGGATATCACGGAGACCTTTGCAAAGAGGCTGGAAAACCGCGAAATACCAAAGAACCAACTTTTATTTAATCTAAAGCAAGTAATGGAACAAAACCCTCAGCTATTTGCTTTTGGTGTTGCCTTTGAGCCATATATGTATGATGAGGAAGTAAAAGCATATGCAAAGTATTATGTTCGAAAGAATAACGATATAGAACTGGTGCACCTGGAAGATATAGAAGATTATCTGGGCGTACAAAATAACTGGTACCATGATGAAATGGCTAATGGTCCTGTATGGGTTGGGCCTTATTATATGCCGGAAGTGGATACGACTATTGTGGAATATGGTGTTCCCTTTTATTATAGGGATGAAAAATCCGGTGAAAAGGTACCGGCCGGGTTGGTGTATATTAATTATTCCATAGAAGATGTAAAAAATATCATGAACTCTCTTGATTTGGGCAAATACGGATATGGATTTATCATAACGGAGCAAGGTAAGTATGTGGCCCATCCTATACAAAATTATGTAAAGGGAGAAAGAACAATTTTTGAGATTGCACGAGAGTTAAACAGTGCGGATTTAAAATTTGTAGGGGATCTGATGACCACCGGAAATAGCGGAACAATGCAGTACTATAATGAGTTAAATGGACAGTATTCGTGGCTTATTTACCGTCCTTTTGAGTCTACAAAATGGTCGGTAGGAGTAGTATTTATTAAAAATGAGAGTATTTCTCATATAATTCAACAAAGGCGACAATTGATATGCATTGCATTGGGAATGGTATTGCTTACCATTATGGCGTGCTTCTTTATAGCATTTATTTCAAAGGGAAATGAAAAGGTGCTATGGCGGATGGTGTTTTTGTTGTCATCAGTGGTGATGATTACGATATGCTTCATATGGTATCTGGCCCTTGTGATGACCCCTTATCAGAAAGAACAACAGAAAATTATACTGGATCAGGCAGGGCTTAATAAGTTCTTACATGATTACTTAAAAGCGCATGACATCCGCCATGAAAAACCTCCTGTCCAGATACCTACAGGTGTTTTTGTGCAGTCTATAGAGTTTGAAAATGCAAATGATGTGAGAGTGACGGGATATATATGGCAAAAGTATCAGGACGGGCTGCATGATCATGTTTCACAGGGGATTGTGCTCCCGGAAATGGTGGAAGGGGAAATTTCAGAAGCCTATCGTGTCAAGAATAAAAATGTTGAAACAGTGGGTTGGTATTTTAATGCGGTTTTAAGGCAGGACTTTGATTATACGCGTTATCCCTTTGATTATAAGGATGTATGGGTTAAAATAAGGCACAAGGACTTGGACAGAAAGGTGTTGCTTATTCCTGATTTGCAGGCCTATGAAGTAATCACGCCCACATCCCGCCCTGGGGTAGGAAGGGATTTGGTGCTAATGGGTTGGGATATTGACAGCAGCTTTTTTAGCTATATGACCACGGGATTTAATACTGATTTTGGGATTCAAGAATATTTCCGCAAGAATGAGTATCCGGAATTATTGTATACAATGATTCTAAAGAGGGTTTTTTTGGCACCTTTTATTGCAGATTTGTTTCCTGTCATTGTTGTGGTAAGCATCCTGTTTTCCGTATTGTTTATGGTTACAAGGGATGAAACAAAAGAAAGTATTTTTGATATGAAATTATCCGGCGTTATAGGTACAAACTCCGGGTTGCTGTTTTCCATAATTGTTTCTCATACGAAGGTTCGCAATGAACTTGCTGTAAGAGGAATTATCTACATTGAATATTTTTATTTAATCCTATATGTTTTAGTTGTTTTAGTAAGTGTGAATTCATTCTTATATAGCATTGGCAGCAATATACGCTTATTGCATTATAAGGATAATATGATTCCCAAGCTATTGTTCTGGCCCGTGTTACTTCTAACTGTATTAGTAATTACATTGATTATCTTTTATTAAATGAATGCAAAGAACTGCAAAATCATGCAATGGCCAGGGTGTGATAGTATGGAAGAATACGTGATATATATGCTTGAAACTGACTATGATGCAAAAAGAATAACGGATTTTTTATTATCCGAATACTCCTTCGATGACAGGAATCATACACCGGGGGAGATTATGCAATTAAAGAATAATGCGATAAAGAGCCTGGGGGAAAATAATTACTTTTATTGGTATGCCGAAAATAAAAAGGGAGAGATAATTGCAGCCCACGGCGTGTATGAAAATGAACAGAAAACAGGGGGATATGAGGGCGATTACCTCGTTGTTCATAAAAACTATAGAAACAGGGGGATAGCTTCTAAAATGATGGACCTTATGTTGGAACATCTTAGAATTAACAAAGCCCGGTACCTGCTTGTTGGCACTTGTGATACGGATGCCTACCGGGCAATCAGGCATCTCCTTGAAAAAAAAGGATTTAAGCAGGCTGGGCATTATCCCCACTATTATTTTGAAGGAGAAGGTAAATTGGTATACTATATTAAAATATAAATCTATTGACATGAATAGCCGATGTGATAAAATGAATTTGTAATAGAAAAATATACCATTAAACTATAGCAAAGGAAAAGGAGTGGGAAGATGATCCGTAGAAGTGAGGAGATGGTCCGGGAAATAAAAAAGAATATGAGGGATGGAAAAGGGGAAGCCCATTTAACTCATCTTTTAAATAAAGAAGAGTTCTGTGGTAAAGGAAGACTGTTTACAAAGATTGTGCTAAAGCCGGGTATGTCTATTGGTATGCACCAGCATGTAGGGGATTTTGAAGCTTATTATATCTTAAACGGAGAAGCGACGGTAGTTGATAACGGTAAACCTGTATTGCTAAAAGCAGGGGACTTGATGTATACAAAGGATGGAGAAAGCCATTCCATAGAGAATACGGGCAATAGCGATCTTGAATTCATTGCTCTGGTTTTGTATTCATAATAAAGCAAGAAGATATTTTTTTTAAAATGGAGTTTACTTTTTTACAAAGATGATTTATAATTTATGAAGGATTTATATCAAAAACTTGCCCCCATAGCCTAATGGATAGGGCAGCAGATTCCGGTTCTGTGTGTGTGGGTTCGATTCCTACTGGGGGTACCAAAAACAGGAATAGTGTTTTGCTTAAACAAAGCACTATTCCTGTTTTTATTTTTTGCCGGTACAAAGACGTTTAGCGTATGAACTGAATACAGTGTGGGATAATATTTTAGAGGAAAATAGTGAGGAGTGTTTTTTAGTTGAGGTTTTGGAAGGATAAAGGGGAAATAAACGAAGAAAAAACCTATGATATGGAACAAATTAACAATAAAGAAGTTACAACTGAAAATATTAAAAGGATTTTATCCGACAGCAGTGATGTAGTCTATCAGGTGTATTATATTAATAGTTGTAAAAATATACCTGTTAACATTGTGTTTATTGACGGATTAGTAGATGTCAAAATTATAAATGATGATATACTAAAACCTTTGACCCAGGAAAAAATATTAAAAGAAGTGAAAAATTCTGAAGATATTATAGAACTCATAGAGCATGGCGTTATTTATCATGCTTCCCGTAAATTGCATAATAACCTGGGTAGTACTTTGAACGATGTTTTAAATGGTGCCGTAGCGCTGGTGTTTGATAAAGAAAAAAAGGCAATTACTTTTGATATTAAAGGCTTTGAAAAAAGAAACATAACCGAACCGACCACAGAAAATTCCATAAAAGGAGCAAAGGATGCATTTGTGGAAGTGTTGAGGATAAATACATCCTTAGTACGTCGTAAAATACGTTCACCGTATTTGCGGATAAAAGAGGTCTTTGTAGGATATCAGACAAGGACCCCTGTTGCTGTGGTGTATATGGAGAATATAGCCAATGAAAACATTGTTGAAGAAGTTTTTAAACGCCTCCGTGGGATAGATGTCGACGGAGTAATTACAGCAGGGAATATAGAAGAATACATAATAGATAATAGGCGTACCCCATTTCCTCAAATAATGAGTACGGAAAGAAGTGATAAATTCTGCCATAATATTATCGAAGGGAGAGTAGGACTCATTATAGATGGGTTGCCGGTTACTTATGTTATCCCTGCCACAATTGCTTCTCTTTACCAGGCGCCGGAAGACTATGCGCAAAATTACATTATAAGCTCCTTTATTAGGTTTCTTCGCTATGTAGGGTCAGTAGTAACCTTGATATTGCCTGGGTTTTACGTGGCGATTACCACTTTCCACCAGGAGATGATTCCCACTTTGCTTGCTATCTCAATAATAAACAGCAAGACGGAGGTGCCTTTCCCGACAGTGGTTTCAGTATTAATGATGCTGATTGCCTTTGAAATATTGCTTGAGGCAGGAGTTAGGCTTCCAAGAGCGATTGGACAGGCAATCTCTATTATAGGGGCACTGGTGGTAGGGCAGGCAGCTGTTCAGGCCAGGATAACATCTCCTGTTGCTGTGATTGTCGTTGCAATAACGGGAATTTGTGGTTTTATTCTGCCAAACCAGGATTATTCAAATGCTATCAGGATTTTTCGTTTTTTGTTTGTAATAAGTGCAGCAACTGCCGGCCTTTACGGTCTTTCTCTGATTTTTATAGCTCTGATTTACCACTTAAATACTATAGAGACCTACGGCATTCCCTATTTTACACCTTTTGTAGCAAACGAAGGTAAAGAAGTTGCACAGGATACCATTATACGTGTTCCATTGTTTTTAATGAAAAAAAGGTCGTCAAGCCTTAAGGTTATAAATAAAAGACGTCAAAAGTAGGAGAATGGTATGAAAAAGATGGTAATATTACCAGTGTTAATATTATTAATAGTAAATTCGGTAGGATGTAAGGCAAAATTTTTGCCTATGAGTACGGAGATAAGCGATTTGAGATTAGTACAAGTAGTTGGGGTTGACAAATCGGATGATAATCCGGGATATGTAAGTATAACAGCGGCCAGTAAAAGGATGCCCTATATAGGAGGGGAGGAAAGTTCCGGAGATAGAGGTGGAGGCAATGAAAGCAGGGAAGGAAAGGCGCTGGTTTTAAATGCAGAAGGGAAAACTGTATTTGAAGCGGTACGGAATATTCAGACCCATGGAGATAAAAGGATATTTTGGAATCATATAAAATATTATTTGATAAGTGAGGAAGCAGCCAGAGAGAATATTTCAAAATATATTGACTTTTTTACTCGGGATCATGAATTTCGTATAGATGCAAAAATATACATAGTAAAAGGTTCAACAACAAGAGAGTTAATAGAACAGGTTAATAAAACCGAATACTTCATCGTTGATAAGCTGGATAATCTCGGACGAAACATGGGTCTTCTGAGTATATCTGAAGAAATGAAAATTCCTGCCTTAATGCGGTTTATTGATATACATCATTCATCCACCCGAGTGCCTTGCATAGAGCTTGTTAGACGTCACAACGATGATAAAAGACAGTTGCTTGATATAGATATTAATGGATATGCCATATTTAAAGATCTTAAACTGGTAGGCTTCATAGAAAGAGATATATCACGGGGTGTAAATCTTATTACTGATAATATGGAGTCATCAATTGTGGTTGTAAAAGATTTTTCAGGTCAGGATGTATCCCTTGAAATAACCCAAAGCAATACGGAGATTATACCCCATTTTATTGGTGACGAGTTGGTAGAAGTTACAATAAAAACAAAAGTAAAAAGCAATTTGGATGAGATACACTCTCAAATAGACGTAACAACAGAGGATTCCTTTCGTTATATGGAAAAACAACAGTCAGAAATTTTAAAAAATGAAATGGAAAAATCGTTAAATAAGGTTTTAGAGCTTGAATCGGACTGTCTGGGTATTGGCGACAGGATTAGGCTAAGGGAACCTGTAAAGTGGAAAAAGATAGAAGACAGGTGGATGGATATGTGGCCGGATATTAAGTATAATATTCAGGTTGATTCGTTAATAGAAAGGACCTATGAACTGAAAGAATCAAGCGGATATAAAAGGAAGGAATAAACGTGGTTTATTTTATCATTGTTATAATATTATTAAGCATATGGGATATAAGAGAATTGAAACGGTTAGACAAGGGAAAAAAGGATATATTTGTATATATTATTTTTATGGTAGCGGCTGCAATGCTGGGAATATTTTATTTTTCCAATCCGGAACGCGATAGTTTTTCGGAAATATTGCTTTCGTTGATTGGACAGGAAGGGTGACAGAATTAATTGTTAGCTTCAAGGAAAAAGATATCAATACGTCAGGCAGTTATTATATTTTTAATGGTTGTATATTCACCGGCAATAAGATTATTTCCCGTTTTATCGTCAGAAATAGGGGAACGTGCAGGATGGCTTACACCGGTTTTTGCTGTATTGCCCTTTATTGGTCTTGTATATATTATGCACGAAATGTTTAAAAAAGAAAAGGAAGCAAGTCTTTCGGATATATTTATTAAAGTTTTAGGGAATATCCCGGGAAGGGTGCTGTTATCCATATATCTGATATGGTTAATGATTTTGTTAGGTACATATGTTCGCTATTTTAGCGAAAGATTTTTGACATTACTGCTTCCTAATAATCCCATGCCCTTTTTTACGATAACCATTCTGCTACTTGTTTTTTATGCTGTTCGTGGGGGAATTGTCTCGTTAACGAGGACGGCGGAATTCTTTTTCCTTTTGTTCTCCATCCTCTTTGTAATTTTATTTATACTTACCCTTGCAAATGTTGAAATAATTAATTTATTTCCTGTAACATATTATGATATTTTACCTCTTGTCAAGTCCACATATTCAATTCTTGGCATATGGGGATATTTTACGTTCATTTTCTTTATAGGTGATAAAATAAATGATAAGGAGCATATTAAAAGATTTGGGCTTCAGGCGGCTGTCTATTTATTGCTTGTGACCATAATGCTGCTGGTACAAACCATAGGGGTATACGGTCATACCGTAATTCAGCGCATTTCAATGCCTTATTTTGTAGTTATTCAAAGTATTTCAATAATGGAGTCTCTTGAGAGAATAGAATCGGTGACGCTTACATTTTGGGTGATAGTTGACTTTGTTATTATATCTGTTTTTATGTATATTATTATTAGAATTATTAAACAGCTTTTTTCTCTTTCATCATCAAAACAGTTTATGAGCCCTGTCACCATGTTTGCCTATGTTTTTTCTTTTTATGTATCACGAAATAATTTTGAACTTTCAAATTTTTCAAAATATATTGCTTTACAGGTAAATATAGCTTTGGGTTTTGTTCTTCCTTTTATCGTGTTTGTTATAGGAAAAATTCGAAAGAAAATATGAAAAGTAACTAAAAAACGGTAGAACACATAATGTTCTACCGTGAACCACAACATCCATTGCTATAGAACAGGCATAAGAAAATCAGAATAAAGAATAAGATTTCACTGTTTTCCCCGAAAATTCCACGTCTTGCAGATTCAATGTTTGACATAATTTCTACCTCCCAGTTTTCTTGTAATATATATTATGAAACCCGGAGGAAAACTGTGCCTATACAGTTTAAATTCTTTATATTACTAACTAAAGTTATGTAAATAGTTTATTGTTTACAACAGTGACCATGGACATCTTCTTTTATAACCATGCTTATATGTTCAATGCCTGCATCTAAAAATGTCTCCCCATAAGCCTTGAAACCTATTTTTTCATAAAACTCTTTTACTCTTGTCTGTGCATGTAAATGCACTTCTTTTGCACCTAAATCGAAAGCCTTGCGCACAAGCATGCGAACTACCAAATCCCCGAAATGTTTACCTCTATGTTCTTTTAACACGGCAATGCGGCCGGCATAATATTTTCCGTCTTTTATAATCAGGCGACCGGTAGCTACAGGAGTGTCATTTTCGTATACGACAAGATGATGAGCACTTTCATCCAGGCTGTCAACTTCAAGCTCTTCGGGGATATTTTGTTCTTTAATGAAAACCTCCTTGCGTATCAGATAGGCATCCGATGATTTATCAAATTTTGAAAGCCATTTTGTTGTAACCATTTTTTATCCTCTCCCTAGACTATAAGCTGTTGATACAAAATGCAGAGTTATTATTATTACTTAGATAGTATACCTAAAACAAAGGCAGCCATCAAGGTATAAAACATATTTTGGGGTACATAAATTAATTGTCAAACGCACTTGTTTTGTTTCTGAAAGTGCGTTTGACAATTGCGGATGGGGAGTATTCTTTATATTAATTCACGGATTATACCGCAGGCCAGACGCTTTCCTGCATCCCCTGCCGGCTGGGAGCGATAGTCATCAGGGTTTTGATGAATTATAATGGACTTTCCGATTACATCCTGAGGTTTGAAGCGATTTGTAAAAAAACATATTCTTGCATATCCATTATTTGAGAACAATACGGGCAAATCTCCTGCATGATTTCCATGAGGCTGTTGGTCGGGATTCCAATGCCCTCCGGCAACCTGAAACGGGTCTTCGGGGTCGCCAACCTCACAATTGCCATACTCATGAATATGGAAACCATGGGGACCTATGGGTTTATTGCCACCTTGGGCAGGGCGATAGTCAGGTAGTCCGCTAATTTCAGCCATTACCTGGGTACCACCGGGTACGCTAAAGAAATATACGATTCCCCTGATTTGAGGTGCCAATGGTCCTCCGGTTACGTAAGCAACTGCCGTAGTACACGGATAGGGTATTAATCGTCCATAGGGATATACAGTCATACAAGGATACATATTCATTTTTATAGGCTCCTTTTTTGGCTAGGTTATTTTATATATTATATTATGTAAGTATAAAGGGAGTGTTCCAACCCAATGCATTATCAGCACTCACGAATAATGAGTGCTGATTTTGTCTTGACAAGCTTTTTCTGCTGGGTGTAAAATATTGAAAGTGAATAAATGGTAAGGAGGAATAAAATTGATTAACGAGGTTGGAAATATTGCTGTACATACCGAAAATATTTTTCCAATTATTAAAAAATGGCTGTATTCCGACAAGGATATTTTTATAAGGGAACTGGTATCAAATGGATGCGATGCAATAAATAAATTTAAAAAATTGGTTTCCATAGGAGAAGCGGAAGCTGAAAGCGGAACCAGGTACTATATAAAAGTGGTAGTGGACAAAAAAAATAAGACAATTGAATTTATAGATAATGGAATTGGTATGACTGCAGAAGAGGTAAAGAAGTACATTAACCAGGTTGCTTTTTCAGGTGCGCAAGACTTCCTGGAAAAATATAAAGAAAGTATGGGGGAAGAGAACCAGATGATTGGGCACTTTGGTTTGGGCTTTTACTCTGCTTTTATGGTTGCCAGGAAAGTTGAAATTGATACACTTTCATATCAGAGGGATGCAGAGGCGGTGAAATGGTCTTGTTCCGGGGGAACCGAGTACGAAATGAGTCCATCGGACAGGAAGGAGAGGGGTACCACCGTTACTGTGCATATTGATGAAGACAGTGAAGAGTTTTTAGATAAATTTAAGGTTGATGAAATATTGAGAAAGTACTGTTCTTTCTTACCTGTTGAAATTTACCTTTTAGATGCGGAAGAGGAGAAAAAAAGTAAAAAGGAAGAGGACAAACCAAAACCTATAAATGATACCAACCCGTTATGGCTGAAAAAGCCAAGTGATTGCAGCGACGAGGAATATAAAGAATTTTACAAAAAGGTATTTCATGATTTCAGTGATCCTTTGTTTTGGATACACCTTAATGTGGATTATCCTTTTAATTTAAAAGGAATTTTATATTTTCCAAAGCTTAAACATGAATTTGAAAGCATAGAAGGACGGATCAAGCTTTATAGCAACCAGGTATTTGTTGCTGATAATATAAAGGAAATCATTCCTGAATTCTTATTGCTGTTAAAAGGAGTATTGGATTGTCCCGACTTACCATTAAATGTATCCCGAAGCTTTTTGCAGAATGATGGATACGTAAAAAAGGTATCCAGTCATATTACCAAAAAAGTTGCAGATAAGCTGACGGATCTTTTTAAGAATGAAAGGGAACGTTACAATCAGTATTGGGATGATATTAATCCCTTTATTAAATATGGGTGCATCCGCGAACACAAATTTTATGAAAAGGTGAAAGACATCATAATCTACAAGACAATTAGTGGGGAATACGTCACATTAAAACAGTACTTGGAAAAGAACAAGTCCCACCACAAGAACAAGGTATTTTATATTACCGATGAAAAGCAACAGGCCCAATATATACGTTTATTCAAGGAGCATGGACTGGAAGCGGTTATATTACCTTCAACCATTGATACTCATTTTATACAGTTTATTGAGATACAGGAGAAAGATATTAAGTTTAATCGCATAGATTCGGATCTTTCAGAAAGCCTGAAAGGTGAAGAAGATAAAAAAGATGATAAGAAAATGGCAGAAAAACTGGAGACCATTTTCAGGAAAGTGCTTACCGATGATAAGCTTAAAATACGAGTGGAAAGTTTGAAATCTTCCAGTATACCGGGTATGATTTTGCTATCGGAACAACCCAGAAGGATGCAGGAAATGAGTGCATTGTTTGGCGGTATGGATATAAAGAACATGTTCCCGGAAGAGCAGACCCTTGTACTAAATAAAAGCAGTGACTTGATGAAGCTCATATTGGATATGGAAGAAGACCAGGAAAAGATGCGAATTATTTGCGAGCAGGTTTATGATTTGGCATTAATCAGCAATAAACAATTGGAACCGGAGGCAATGACCAAGTTTATTGAAAGAAGCAACCGAATTTTAACCATGCTGGCCGGTCAGAAATAAGAAGGAGGCACAGGGATGGCTTGACCCTGTGCCTTTTTTACATTATGGTGAATACTTCTTTTTGGCAGCATTCAAATAATGCATTTCAATATATGTTCCGGTATACTTCCAGGCTGTATATATTACAACCACTTGTATGGGAAACATAGCAAGTTCTTTTATGATTCTAGGCGGAAGAACTGCAAAAAACGGATTTCCTGTGAGTATGGAAACCCATAACGTATTCAGGCCTATATTTATGAATAATATGATTATGCACGATGCAAGGCTGATGCGAGTCAATGATTTGGGTTTTTGGAACAGAAAAATTCCGTAAACAATCCCCGTTATTAATGCACTGATTGTAAAGCCTGGGAAATAGGGACCTTTTGGTGCAATAATCATACCCAATATATCGGCCAGCGCTGCCGTAATACCTCCAATTATGGGTCCAAATAAAATGCTTGAAAAGGCAATGGGCAAAAAGCCGAATCCGATACGAACGATGGGAGTCTGAATGGCGAGAAAACGAGTCAATATAATTTCAAGAGAAATTAATAGACTCATCAATACCAAGATATTAGTTTTTTTCATAATAAAAAAAGCACCTCCTCTCTATTTACAATGGCAAAAAGCCACATAAAGAGAACATGCCCTTCTGTGGCAGCGGAATGCGGTAATTGTATCGCAAATGGGGAACTGGTTTGCCGTTCCACATTTTTCGTCCAGTGGCAACTTCCCGTCCATCTGGCACTTAACGCACAATTACCTACTCTGCCATTTGTATAAATTAAACAAGTACTATTATATAAAAAAAAAACAGAAAAATCCACTCATTTGTTGAAAAGTATGTCTTTTATAAATTGCAATATTAAATGCCGTGCAAAATTTGGTAAATCCATTGCTTATTGGAATAAATTCTATGTATATACCGCCATTTCTATGGCTGACCTATAACCAAACATTCTTCTTGGATATTCATT
>JAAYHJ010000032.1 GCA_012735465.1 Clostridiaceae bacterium | reverse complement strand
CATTAGCCCAGATGAAGAGAGCTATGTTCTCCGCTCGTTCATCACCTCATCTTTCCACTTTTTGTCCCTCCCCCTTATTATACAAATGAGGTTAATTTCATTAAGGGAGGAGGAGGAAGGATAAAACTATATATAACATTCTGATGGTAGGCCCTCCGGGATCCGGTAAAACAATGCTGGCAAAGCGTCTGCCTACAATATTGCCTGACATGTCCTTTGAAGAAGCGCTGGAAGTAACGAAAATACATAGCATTGCCGGGCTGGTACCCCGAAACACTCCTCTTATTACCACCAGACCTTTTCGCAGTCCCCATCATACTATTTCCAATGCAAGCCTGGTAGGTGGTGGTAAGGTTCCCAAACCCGGAGAAATAAGCCTTGCCCATTTTGGGGTTCTTTTTCTTGATGAGCTGCCTGAGTTTAAAAAAGATGTTTTAGAAGTTATGCGCCAGCCTTTAGAAGACGGAGAAGTGACCATTTCCAGGGTAAATGCAACTCTGACCTATCCTTGCAATACAATGCTAATTGCATCCATGAACCCGTGCAAATGTGGTTATTACGGGGATGCAACCAGGGAATGCACTTGTACACCCACCCAAATTCAAAAATACCTTAGCAAAGTGAGCGGACCCCTATTGGATAGGATTGACATACAAATAGAAGTGCCTGCCGTTGAATATAAAAGCTTGGAGTCTAATGAAAAGCCTGAAAGCTCTGAAAGCATAAGGAAGAGGGTAAATAAAGCACGAAAAATTCAATTGGAAAGATATAAGGGCTATAATATTTATTCTAATTCCCAGATGGAATCATCCCATATCAATGAGTTTTGCCGGTTAGGCAATAGTGAAAAGAACCTGTTAGAAGAGGCATTTATAAAATTAGGCTTAAGTGCCCGGGCATATGGCAGGATACTTAAGGTAGCCAGGACCATTGCCGACCTGGATGAAAGCACCGATATTAAATCCCATCACCTGGCAGAAGCAATTCAATATAGGAGTTTGGACAGAAAGCTATGGAGGTAGGTCGGTAAATACCATTAATCCTGCCCTGGCGTTGGGCATAGGTCTGTCTATGAATGTGTTAGGTGTACTTATCGGATGAAAACTACTTAGAGCATGATATAACATCAGCCATAGCAATTGTGTCAATATATGACGGAAATTTCTTGGTGGCAGTAAAAAAACATGATATAATAAATATGCCGGTTGATGATTCAAAAACCCTTGATTTTGTATTTGATGATATCATCGGTTCCTACAGATGCAAAGTATTTGTGTGGGATGGTTTTTCTAACATGAACCCATTATCAGAGTACTATGAAAAAGGAGACTAATATTTATGAAACATGCTCTGTGTACGACAATCTTAATAATTATGGTTATTACATTTTCCTTAGGAACAGCTTTTGCGCAGGAAAACCATGTTGTTATGAAAGTTAATGGTGCAACGGTTAAAGCAGGGGATACGGTAAAGGTTGATGTTATACTGTCGGAAAATTCAAATGTCTGCGCGGGTACTTTCAATATTACCTATGATAATACAAAGCTTGAACTCATCTCGTGTGATGCCGGAAGTATAATAGAAAATGCAACGCCGCTTGTAAATCAAAACTATAGACCGGATACTGTTAGAATGGGCTTTATGACTCTGGATCCTATTAAAAGCGGTGGAGTATTGTGTAGCATTAGTTTTATAGCCATAGGAAATGAAGGAACTGCAGATATACAAGTAAAAGAAGTGGATTTTGTGGATTTTGATGCAAAAAACATACCTGTAACCGTTGAAAACGGAGCAGTAAAAATAGATAAATCAACGGGGCAACAAGGCGGTCATGGAGGAAGCACAGGCGATAGCAATGATGCCGGTGATAGAGGTAATAATGGAGACAAACAGGAAACACCGCCAGAACCGGCGGATACTGTAGATATATTAATGTTTAACGACCTTTCAGGTTATGATTGGGCAAAAGATGAAATAAATTATCTTGCACAAAAAGGAATTATAAGAGGAACATCAAATACAACCTTCAGTCCTCAATTAAATATAAAAAGAGCAGATTTTATAGTTTTATTGGTAAGAATGTTAGGCCTGACCTCAAATGTAGATGATAATTTTTCCGATGTACAGCCGGACAAGTACTATTACAATGAGATAGGAATAGCAAAAAAACTCGGGTTGATAAGCGGTATTGGCAATAATAAGTTTAATCCTGAAGAATCCATAACCCGGCAGGATATGTTTGTTATAGCGTACCGGGTGATAAAGGATAAAGGTTTATTTGAAGACGGTATTGATATACAAGTGTTAAATAAATTTGATGATCGTGATTTGATTGCAGATTATGCAAAAACAGCCCTTGCAACTTTTGTAGAACATGAGCTTGTAAAGGGAAGCGACAATAGGATTAACCCTAACCAATATACGACAAGGGCCGAAACGGCAGTATTCATTTATAGGCTGTATGAATATTTGAAGATTTAAAATAAAAGGCGGTTCAATACGAGCCGCCTTATTTTATGCTGTTTATTGCTACGCTCCATGTAAAATTGTTGTAGGATAAAAAAACAAGAGACCACTCTTTTTTGATAAAATGTAAGCTGCCAAACAAACATTTTTGAAAGGAGTGTCTCTTGTTGAATAATATTATACAACAATATTATACAACAAATTTGCGAGAAATACATCAGTGAAGTATTAGATTTTTCCGACAAACTGTTAATTTTATTTGACTTTATTTTATAACTTATTTGTGCAAATAGTATGAATAATTTATTAACAGATTGGAATTTTTTATAGTTTTTCATCAGAATTCATAAATTCTTCATTAAATGTTCACAAAATGTACATAAAGATTTATTAAAATATAATTTGTATTAATTAGTAACAGAGGGAGGATTTACTGTGGAGAAGATAAAATCCTTTTTTTCATTTAAAGCTGTAAAAATAGGTCTAATTATAATTATTGTTGCCGGACTTACATGCGTTGGATATATGGTATACAGCAAAATAACATCGGCGGCAGCATCAAAAAATGCAGTAGAGGCATCAACAGTAACGGTAACGCGCGGAAATATTGAAGTTAAGATATCTGGAACAGGAACGGTTCAGCCAATTTCAAGGTATGATATTGTACCGCTGGTAAAAGGTACAATACTGAGTGCCCCGTTTGAAGAAGGGATGCAGGTTAAGGCAGGTGATCTCCTCTATAGAATTGATGACAGCGATTTATCATTTAACATAGAGAAAAGCAAGAACAGTATTGAAAAGGCAAAGCTTGATTATGAGGCTGTTTTGGAAAGCATTAAGAATCTTCAAGTATATGCACCTTGTGACGGGAAAATTACGGATTTTAATGTTAGAGAGGGAGACGAGTTAGGTAATAACACAAAGATAGCAAATATCATTAATGATTCGCAGCTTACTGCAACAATATCCTTTACGGCTTCACAGTTAGAGCAGATATATGTAGGCCAGCCTGCGCAGCTTATTGTTCCGCAGTATATGACACAAATAGACGGTACGGTTTCAAATATCAATTACACGCCAAAAGCAGGGGCAGGCGGAGCGGTTTTATATGATGTGGAAATTACGGTCAATAATCCCGGGTCTGTTACGGAAGGAACATTGGTTAACGGTGTTGTAAAGGGCGCGTCGGGGGATATTATATCTCCGGTGGCAAGCACTGTTAAAAATATTAGGGAAGAAAGCCTTGTTGCAAAAACAAGCGGAAAAGTTAAAAAAGTATATGTCAGCAATAACCAGTGGGTGAAAGCAGGGCAGAAAATTATAGAGTTGGAAAACGAAGAGTTATACGTAACAAAAACCAAGAGCGAGATGAACCTAAGAGACCAGGAGCTTTCACTTGAAGCACAATTAAAACAGCTTAACGACTATAATATTGTTTCACCTATTGACGGTACTGTTATCACAAAGAATGCAAAGGTAGGGGACAATATTAATAATGCAGGTAACAGCAACAATGTTTTAATGACAATTGCCGATTTATCAAAAATGATTTTTACAATTTCAGTTGACGAGCTTGACATTGCCAATGTAAAGCTTGGACAAAAGGTTAGAGTAACTGCAGATGCATTGCCCGGGGAGGAGTTTGAGGGGGAAATCACAAATATTCCCGCAGAAGGAACGTCTCAAAACGGAGTTACAACTTATCCCGTAGAGGTTACAATTGCTTCCCCGGGAGATCTGAAGCCCGGTATGAACGTAAATGCGGAAATCGTTGTGCAAAGCAAAGAAAATGTATTACTGCTGCCTGTCGCAGCCGTAACCAAAATGAACAATAAATATTTTGTGTACGTTCCTGAAAAAACGGAGGGACGTCCAACAGGCAATTCCGAAGGGAACAATGCACCGGACAGGGAACGAAGAAGAAGGCCTGACGGAGATGCTAATAATACAAGCGGTCAAGCAGGACCAAGGGGTTTCCAGTCAGGTGAGAGACAGGAGAGAAGCGGGAATACAGGTGAGCGGCAAGGTGAGCAACGTGCAGAAGGCGGAAGAAACAATGCATTTCAAAATGCACAGGGAGGCATGCAGCGTACAGGCTCATTCGGCAGAAATAACAGTATGCCGGCAATGTCAGGGAGAAAGCGTGTAGAGGTTGTAGTTGGCATTAATAACGAGGATTTTATTGAGATAGTAAGCGGTTTGAATGAAGGAGATATAGTATATATGCCTACAGTCAGCTCTAACAGTGGTTCAAATAACAATAACAATGTACCTGCAATGAACAGAATACCTGTAGGTGGCGGTATGCCCGGCGGTGGAATGCCCGGCGGTGGAATGCCCGGTGGCGGTATGCCTGGTGGCGGTATGCCCGGCGGTAGAATACCCGGCGGTGGAATGACCGGCAGTGGGATGTCCGGCGGAAGTGGTTTCAGAAGATAATATTATGGGCGGTATAGTGAGAGGAATGACATTTATATGATTAGGATAGAGAATATGTATAAAATTTACCGGATGGGCTCAAATGAGGTTTGTGCCTTAAACGGAGTTTCATTGCATGTAAAGCCTAAGGAATTTGTAGCAATTATAGGCCCGTCCGGTTCAGGCAAGTCTACATTAATGAATATAATTGGCTGCCTGGATACGCCTACATCCGGACGATACTTTTTAGATGGTGAGGAAGTCAGTAAGCTGAAAGACGATTCTCTTGCCAGTATTCGTAACAGAAAGATCGGATTCATTTTTCAGAGCTTTAATTTGCTTCCTAAATTCAGTGCAGTTGAAAATGTGGAATTACCGCTTATATATATGGGAGTCGGAAAAAAGGAAAGAAGGAAGATGGCGATAGAAGCATTGGAACGTGTAGGCTTAGGGAATCGTATCCATCACAAACCGTCAGAATTATCCGGCGGACAGCAGCAGAGGGTTGCCATTGCACGGGCATTTGTAAGCAAGCCCTCTATTATCCTGGCAGATGAGCCAACAGGATCACTTGATTCGAAGTCAGGTACTGAAATTATGAATATAATACATGAGCTTCATGCGTCAGGTAAAACCATTGTATTAATTACCCATGACAACAATATTGCTGCACAAGCCGAAAGAATTATAAGGATTCATGACGGGAAAATCCTCGATGAAGGGGAGGTGGCTTAAATGAGATGGATACAGGCATTTAAAATGGCGCTGAAAGGTATAGCTTCAAATAAAATCAGGTCTGCTCTCACAATGCTTGGAATTATCATTGGTGTAAGTGCGGTAATTGTTATGGTAAGTATTGTGCAGGGTTC
This sequence comes from Clostridiaceae bacterium, assembly GCA_012735465.1. Lineage (GTDB taxonomy): Bacteria > Bacillota > Clostridia > SK-Y3 > SK-Y3 > JAAYHJ01. Next base: position 27,920 of record JAAYHJ010000032.1, on the reverse strand, counting down.
AACAAGGCAAGTAACGGAGCGGCTGCAGGGCATGGGAACCAACCTGATTAATTTAAGTATAAGGGGCAGGGGCAGCACCCGCAGGGTAAATGAAAAAGATCTTCTTGAGTTTGCACAAAATAACAGTGATATTATTGAGGGCATTGCACCTACTATAAGTGGAAATGTTACGGTAAAGGTAGGTAACAAAAACCTGCAGACCAATCTTGTCGGTACAAATGAAGTCTATGAAACGGCTCGGAATACAAGTGTACAGCAGGGACGTTTTATTAATGCTTTGGATGTGGAGAGAAGACAGAAGGTCGCATTAGTCGGCACCTATATTCAACAGGAGTTGTTTGATTCTATAAATCCTGTTGGGCAGCATATAAAGATAAACGGTGACATTTATACTGTGGTAGGTGTTTTGGAGGCAAAGTCAAATAGTACTGCAGGTTCTGCCGACGATGTAGTAGTGATTCCGTATACAACAGCAAAACGGTTGCTAAGAAATGCGATGATAAGCAGCTATTACGTACAGGCAAAAACACCTGATACTGTGGAGCAGGCAATGACAAAGCTTAAGGACTTCTTATTTAAAATCTTCAACAATGAAAATTCATATATGGTATTTAACCAGGCAGATATGCTTGAAAGCGTAAATGAAGCAACAAAATCCATGACCATGATGCTTGGAGGCATAGCAGGCATTTCTCTGGTGGTCGGCGGAATAGGAATCATGAATATTATGTTGGTTTCAGTAACGGAGAGGACAAGGGAAATCGGTATCAGAAAAGCAGTGGGAGCTAAAAGGAGAGACATACTGGCGCAATTTTTAATTGAAGCTGTTGTTGTAAGCTGTTTGGGAGGAATCGTAGGTGTTTTATTGGGAATTATATTCACAAATATAATCGGCAATGCCTTGGGAATTCCGTCAACTCCGACCATGCTTACAATGTTAATTTCATTTTCATTTTCCGCTTTTGTGGGAATATTCTTTGGCCTTTATCCGGCAAGCAAGGCATCAAAGCTCAGTCCTATCCAGGCACTAAGGGTAGAATAATGAGAAATGATGAAAGGGATGATTGTATAAATGAAAAGATATATTAATCCTATAGCATTTGGCTTAATATTAACAGTAATATTATCCTTGTGTAATTTTAACTATATCGGATACGCAGCCTTTAAGGACGTACCGGCAGATGCGATATATGCAGAAGCAGTTGAAAGACTTTCAACCTTGGGTATTATCAGTGGGAATAGTAACGGTAGCTTCAGTCCTATGGACACATTAAACCGGGCACAGTTTGCAAAAATTGCTGTCAGCGCTGCAGGTCTTAAGGAACAGGCCTTATCAGAGGCAGGCGTCAGCTTTTACAGTGATGTGCCTGCAGGGCATTGGGCAAGCGGATATATTAATGTAGCTGCAAGGCAAGGATACATAACAGGATATGGAGACGGAAATTTCAGGCCTGATGAACCAATTAATTATTCCCAGGTAATTACGGTTTTATTAAAAATTCTTGGATACACCCCGGAAGGTCTTGGCGGCGTATGGCCGTACAATTATATTGAAAAGGCAAAGGCACTTGGCATTACGGATGGAATTCAATTCAAATCAACTGATATCGTTACCAGGGGCATAGCCGCTTTGATGGTGGACAGGACCTTGTTTAAGGAGGTAAACAATGAGGCAGCTAACGGAAGCAAGGTTACGTTATTGGAAAAGTCGGGACTGGCTTCGGTAAAAGAATGCATTATAACGGCTACATATGGAACGGATGACAGTGTTACGTTAGGAAGAGTCAAAACCGACATAGGAGAGTTTACAACCTCCATTGGCAATATGGATGATTACATAGGCAGGAAGGTCAAGGTTATTATTAATAAGAATAACGAAATTATTAATGTTTCCTTAAAACCGCAAAGTGTCAAGCAGGTAATGGTAAAAAGCATTACAGGGAATGATATAAGCGTCCTTGGCACCCTTAACGGCGCGGCAAGCGCATCTGTGTTCACATTGCCTGACAGCCTGACCGTATACTATAAGGGCGAAAAAGGTACCTTTATGTCTAACAAGGCAAATATTTCTTTAGGCTCAATGATCGTGCTTTCCGGAGCATTTGAAGGAAGCTATGATTATGCGGTATTGCTTGACCCGAGGCTGGAAGGCCCTGTTACTGTAACTAGTGACGTTAAAGAAAGCGATAACAATATTGGAAGTATAGACATTAGTAAAAAAGGGAATATACAAGTAATACGAAATGGTGAAAATGCTTCATTAACCGATATCAAGGCTTACGATGTTGTTTACCTGCTTAAAAATGCACCTGACAAGATAAACAGATTGTTTGTATACGACAATAAGATAACCGGTATATATGAAGAAGCATTGCCGTCCAAGGCTTTTGTTAACAAAATTAAAGTTTCAGGTGTAGAATTGGAGCTTGAAACGCATAAGGCAGTTTCAAAGCTGGATGAATCCCCGGGTGCATATAGAATTAAAGACAGTATCACCGTCTTGTTGGGAATAAACGGCAAGGTAGTTGATGTTGTTGATTTGAATGCCTCTGATTTATCCAATATGGCAGTAGTAGTTAATGCACGTGAGGCTATTTCCGAGAAAGCTGAGAATAAAGGGCAGAGAGAATATTATGTAAAGTTATTTAAGACGGACGGTACGGTACAGGAATATAAAGCAGATAATGACTATACGAATATAAAAGGTGAATTGGTTACATTTAAATTCAAGGATGGCCTTGCAATACTTCATAAAGTTTCATATACTCCGGTGAGCGGTGTGCTTGACAAGAATGAAAGAACGCTTGACGGCATCTGGTTATCCAAGCAGCCGGTTATACTGGATCTGATTAGCAATCCAAAAGGTTCGGATGCCGTTGTAAAAAAGGTAGAGTTAGCCGAGATGTCTATGAACAGGCTTAGAGATAAAGAAGTAATACATGCGGAAAGAAGAAACAAGTTCGGTGATATAGAGTTATTATTCCTTAACAATGCAACATACAGCAGCTATCAGTATGGTATATTGACGAAAAAAGAATACAACGAGAATGGCAGGGGTACTAATTCCAGCTATGAGTTTTATATAAAAGGGCAAAAATATAATGCAAGTGCGGATGTGATTTTTGCTCCGGTCAGGAATCAGCCTATAGCTGTAGAGATGGAAGGGAACAAAATAAACAGCATGTTTGCCTTGAATGCGGTTGAATCTTCGGCAATCGTAGAGGCCTATGATGAAGAAAGAATAAAAGTAAAAAACAAGATTTATCGTTTGGCAGAAGATGTACAGGTTTATAAAAAAGAGGGGGATGGCAATTTCATCCCGGTCTCTTTAAACAAACTGGATACTGACAAATCACAACGGGTTAGTATTTATTCCGAAAGAGATATAAAAGACGGTGGAAAAATCAGAGTAATTATTATACATTAGTAATTGAATTTAACTAAGCGCTCTTTCGTGGGCAGATATATGGGGAAGGAATAAGTACCATAAAGAAATAACATAGCCATAAATAGCATAAAATAAGGCGGCTCGTATTGAACCGCCTTTATTATTTGGCAATAATCCGGAATATCCTTACTCCAAGACATTAAGGAACTCAAAGCATGATTTGACGATTTCATCTAATCGTAGTCTAAGATTTGTAGGAGTCCAATGATTATGTTAAACGCATCAAAAAAGCTTGTCGGAAAAATCCGACAAGCTTTTTGAATTAATCATATTTCCGCGGCGTTACACTACGCAAACATTGACAGCACGAAGTCTGCGACTGTTTCTGGGATCAGCTTCTATACTGAATGTAACTTTTTGTCCTTCACTCAAAGACTTATATCCAGTTGATACAATCGCTGAAAAATGCACAAATAAATCCTCACCGCTTGCATTGTTTGTGATGAAGCCAAAACCTTTCCAGAATTAAACCATTTTACTGTACCATTATTCATATTAGGTACCTCCATAATAAATTATTATATCTCCAATAAAACAAAAATCACATATTTTTGTAAAACATCAATGAATTAATGGTTTACAAAAATATGTGAACAATTGAATCATGATAAGATACTTCGACAATATAACACAGATTCGGATGATTGTCAACACTTTTAGTAAAATATTTTTGGGGCGGACTTTCATAAGATTGACAAGACGGTCTATAAATAGTAAAATTAAGTAAAAGAAGGTGAGGCAATGGCGATAAATAAATTTATGATGGCTGCCTTGAAAGCGCTATCCTATGCGGATTATAACATCAAAGAAAACTACAAGTTTCATCGAATATTCAATAATATTATTCACCCACCGTTAAAAGCACACTATTATCTTTGGGAGCATAACATTGATTACATAGATTATGAACTGCCTGTTCGTGTTTTCCCGCCTGCCGAAATGCGGTCCGAGGAAATCATATTGTTTTTTCATGGTGGTGGATGGGTTACGGGCAATACGGACAGCTATGCTAGAACTTGTGCCGATCTTGCAACACAGACAGGACGGCATGTATATTCCCTGGAATACCGTCTGGCGCCGGAATACCGCTTCCCTTGTGCGTTGGAGGATTGCTACGCTGTTGCGAGAGAACTGCATCTAAGCCGTGAGGACGTTGTGCTGATGGGTGATAGTGCCGGTGGAAACCTTGCGGCGGCGGTGAGCCTTTTGGCAGTAGAACGCGGAGAATTTCATGTAAACAAACAAATCCTATTATATCCGCTGACCTATCATGACCACACAAGCAATTCACCGTTCCCGTCGGTGACAGAATACGGAACCAATTATTTGCTGACTTCAAAGAAGATTTGCGATTATATGGATCTTTACGCGCCTGACGAAAAGGACCGTACAAGCCCCTATCTTGCGCCTCTGCTTTCGGAAAATTTGCACGGACAACCCGAAACCCTCATTATTACTGCCGAATACGATCCACTGCGTGACGAGGGGGAGGCTTACGGGGAAAAGCTCCGGCGTTTTGGGAATTCGGTGAATATTGTGCGCATGAAGGATGCGCTGCACGGCTTTTTTTCCCTTCCCATGAGGTTTGCGCATGTTCGGCTTTGCTATGAAGTAATCAACGCCTTTTTAGACGGAGAACTCGTAGGAGACAAAACGATATAAACCATAAGGTAAGGATTTAAAGGATGATGTACAATGCGAACAAAACAATGGATCAGGCTTGACAACGCCGCTAAAATATTTCCTGCCGCCGCGTATGGCAGCGACACACAGGTGTTCCGGCTGAGCTGTGAGTTGACGGAGCCTGTAAATGCGCATATACTCCAGCAGGCGCTCAACGAAACTGCTGCTATGTTTCCGGTATATCAATGTGTGATGCGGAGGGGGCTTTTCTGGTATTATCTCGACAGCACCGATCTTAAGCCTGTCGTAAGGGAGGAATACAAGCCGCCGTGTTCAGCGATTTACTGCAAATCAAATAAGGGGCTTTTATATGAGGTCACCTATTTTAAAAACAGGGTGAACCTTGAGATGTTTCATGTGATTGCTGACGGCAAGGGCGCTGCTGTGTTTTTAACCGCATTGATTACGAAATACCTAACCCTTGCCCATGGGGTTTCTGCGCCTTCGCTTTTCATTAATGCATCGCACACACAAATGAGTAATGACAGCTTTGCCACATATTATGATGATAAGAACCATTCTAAAGCAGTCCCCCGACCTAACAGCTATAAGATAAAGGGCGCAAAAGTCGCTGAAAATCGTTTGAAACTGATTACCGGCCATGTGCCTGTAGATCAAGTGCTTCGCATTGCAAAAGGGTACGGTGCTACCATAACCGTTTTTCTATGCGCTTGCCTTATTAAGGCAATTGGTTCTAATATGTCTGTTCGTGCCAAAAGAAAGCCGGTTGTCATTGCCATTCCGGTAAACCTTCGAAGCTTTTTCCCTTCCCTGACTGCGCGAAACTTTTTCGGTTTGGTACATGTTGAATACGATTTTTCCACTGAAAGCGGCACATTGGAGGACATCATACAAAAAATCGGAAAACAATTAAAGGAAGGGTTAGAGCCGGAACGATTATATTCAGATTTAAACCGTTTTTCAGCATTGGAGCATAATGTTTTTGCCCGAATTGTTCCGTTGCCAGTTAAAAACATTGTTATGCGTACAGCGTATCTGCTGTCGCGGCGCAAGGTTACGGCAGCCTTGTCTAACATCGGAATAATTAACGTCTCCTTTGGAACAGACTACATTCGTTCGTTTGATGTCTGTTCGGCTACCGATTCCATGCAGGTGTGCGTCTGTTCCTTTGAAAATTGTCTTAGTATCAGCTTTACATCTCGATTTATTAGTGCAGATATCCAACAGTATTTTTTTCGTATGCTTGTGCAAATGGGCATTGCGGTAGAAATATCTTCTAATAACGTGGAGAATGAATAAGAAAAAGATATTATTGTGGGAGGCTATATTTTCGTATGAGTCAATGTAATCAATGCAATGTAACGGTTCGGGGTGATAATAAAGTATGCCCATTGTGCCAAAATCCATTAATAGGAGACGTTGGGGAAGCTCTTTATCCCAAAATTCCGACGGTCTACAGGCAATACCAGCTTATCTTTAAGATACTTACTGCACTTACTCTATCTGGTGGAATTATTTGCGTGGGCATAAATCTTATGCTACCCCAATCTGGATATTGGTCAGTTTTTGTAGTGTTCGGCATTATCTGTTTTTGGATTAGTATCATTGCTGTCATTAAACGGCGAGGGAACCTTTTAAAAAGCATTACTTTTCAGGTAGTATCGCTTTCCCTGATGTTTATTGCTCTGGATTTTTTGATCGGCTGGACGGGTTGGTCATTGAACTTTTTTATTCCTATTTCCTGTACGGTGGCGATATTGTCGCTTACCATAATTGTTAAAGTGAAAAAGATTCCGACGGAGGATTATGGCGTATATTTGATAGCAAATTTACTATTTTGCATAGTTCCCATCGTGTTTTATTTTACAGGACTGATATCAGTGGTCTTACCCACACTATTTTGTATGGCCGTCAGTGTAGTTACTTGCGTTGTGCAAATAGTATTTGAAGGGAAAAATCTTTGGCGAGAGATTGTCAAACGGTTTCATGTGTGATTCACTACATAATAGTGTTTTTACATAAAGACCGATGGATTGCTCATGATATGAAACAGTGGCACAAAAAAGAGGCTGAACAATCAGCCTCTTTATATTATACTTACTTCTTTGAAGACCCCAGATAAGCATCCTTAACTTTTTCATTCTTCAGCAGCTCAAGACCCGTTCCTTCCATTGTTATTTTACCGGTTTCTAGCACATAGCCATAATCAGCTACCTTTAATGCCTTGTTGGCATTTTGTTCAATTAAGAGAATTGTGGTTCCCAATTTGTTGATTTCTTTAATAATATCAAAAATACCATTTACTATTAGAGGGGCGAGACCAAGTGACGGCTCATCCATCATTATCAACTTTGGTTTAGCCATGAGGGCCCTTCCAACTGCCAGCATCTGCTGCTCGCCTCCTGAGAGAGTTCCGGCAAGCTGCCAGGAACGTTCCTTCAATCTTGGAAACAGGTCAAAAACATTTTTAATGCTGTCCTCTATTGACTCTTTCCGTAAATATGCACCTATTTTTAAGTTTTCCAATACTGTTAAATTGGCAAAGACTCTCCTGCCTTCAGGAACCAGGGTAATACCCTTTGCAACAATATCAATTGTATCCTTGCCGGTTATATTTTCTCCCTGAAAGATAATTTCACCGCTGCTGGGTTTAACAAGTCCTGCAATGGTTCTGAGGGTTGTGCTTTTGCCTGCACCATTGGCTCCTATAAGCGTTACAATTGACTTTTCCGGGACAGACATATTAATGCCCTTAACTGCGGATATTCCGCCATAGTTCACGTGTAAATTCTTAATCTCAAGCATCTTCTTCCACCCCCAGGTAAGCCTCTATTACTCTTGGATCATTTTTGACCTCATCTGCAGTTCCCTGTGCTATAAGCTCACCAAAATCCAAGACGTAAATTTTATCTGATATTTCCATTACAAGATCCATGTGATGTTCAATCATAAATATGGTCAGTTGAAATTCGTCTCTTATATCATGAATAAAGTTGGACAGTTGCATAGTTTCGCTTGGATTCATACCCGCTGCTGGTTCATCTAATAGGAGGAGCTTAGCGTCAGTTGCCAATGCTCTTGCGATTTCAAGCTTTCTTTGCTCACCATAGGGCAGTGAGCTTGCAATCTCATTTTTTAAGCTTAAGAGCCCAAGCCTGTCCAAAAGCATTTCCGATTTCTCTCTCATATTTTTTTCTTCCTGCCTGGACCATGGCATTCTGAGTGTATGTGACAAGAAATTGCTTTTAACGTGCAAATGGTTTGCAATTAAAATATTGTCCAGCACAGTTAAATTTTTAAATAGTCTGATATTTTGAAAAGTCCTGGCTATTCCCATTTTTGTTATTTTATCCGGTGTCAGTCCGGTTATTTTTTTGTCATTATAATATACATCTCCGCTTGTTGGAGTATAAACACCGGTGATTACGTTGAAGGCTGTTGTCTTACCAGCGCCGTTAGGCCCAATTAATGCTTCTATTTTTCCTTTTTCAACATCTATATTTAGATTATTTAAAGCAACAACGCCGCCAAACTGCATTTTTATATTATCTAACTTTAAAATTCCCATTATAGGGCACCTCCTTTTTCTTTCCTACGGAGGGTTTTTTTATTGAACCAGCTTGTGATCATGTCCCAGGATAATTCTTTTTGCCCAAGGAGGCCGTTTCTGAAGAACAATACCAATATCATTAATAAAGCTGAGAATATGACCATTCTAAAACCGGCTCTGAACAGTGGGATGTTAAATCCCAGCAATGTGAGAGGCTCGTCAAAGAATCTCAATACTTCAAGTCCTATAGTAACGATAAATGAAGCTATAACAGTACCGGAGATACTGCCCATACCGCCCAGGACTATAATCAGAAGGAAGTTATATGTCATAGTAAAATAAAATTGCTTAGGGTCAACAGTTCCTAATAATGAAGCTAACAGCCCGCCGCCGATGCCTGCAAAAAATGCACCTATGGCGAAGCTCATGACCTTATGTTTAAATAAATTTATTCCCATTGCTTCTGCTGCTATCTCATCTTCTCTGATAGCCTTAAATGCTCTGCCGTAGCTGGAATTAATAAGAAGAACGATTAGAGTTACAGACAATATCATGACTCCAAAGAATACCCACATCGTCGGCATTTCGGGGATACCTTTAATGCCCAGTGCACCGTTTGTGATTGATTTTGCATTTGTAAGTATTATTCTTATTATTTCTGAAAAGCCTAATGTTGCAATAGCCAGATAGTCGCTTCTTAAACGAAGTACAGGTATGCCAATTAAAATAGCAATAAGGGCAGAAAGTAATCCACCAAGGATCAAAGCAACAACAAATGGAAGATGTATTTGTGCTAATACTGGGTTTTGGTCCACAACGTAAAATATTGCTGCGCGCTTTTCCAAAGGTACCGTAAAAATTGCTACAGTATACGCACCAACTGCCATGAAGCCTGCTTGACCCAGTGAAAACAACCCTGTAAATCCATTAACCAGGTTCATGGAAACACTAACAATGGTATAAATTGCTGCGAGACTCAGTACACGTCTAACATAGTCGTCACCTAAGAATTTTAAATCTAAAGCAGTTATGAAGGCAACAAAAACTATAAATATAATTATATTATATAATTTAAAATTGTGTTTTTTTCTTTGATCTATCATACCTTATCCGTCACCTTCTCTCCTAAAAGTCCAGTTGGCTTAACCAACAATACAACTATTAATATAATAAATGCTATGGCATCTCTATATCCTGTCAAGGAAGGCAAGAAGGTTACAAGCATAATTTCTGCCATCCCTAAAATAAAACCTCCAAGAACAGCGCCTGTGGTATTCCCAATCCCGCCAAGAACTGCGGCTATGAAACATTTCAATCCAGGCATAACACCCATCAAAGGCATAACTGAAGGATACTTAGAGCCCCACAATATTGCTCCCACTGCTGCAAGGCCGGAGCCTATAACAAATGTTGTTGATATAACTCGATTTATATTTATTCCCATTAAACGAGCAGTTTCAAAGTCTATTGAAGATGCTCTCATTGCCATTCCTATTTTTGTTTTGTTAGTTATGAATTGAACAACATACAATAAAATTAATGTTATTATTGGTGTAACTAAAGTTGCGACAGAAAATGAAATGTTTCCAAAGCTTATTGCTTGTGTGAGTATTGCTATATCCGGAAAACCTTTAGGAACTCCTGTGAACAAGTAAGTTGCTAAATTTTCTAATAAAAACGAAACACCTATTGCAGATATCATTATAGACATACGCGGAGCATTTCGCAGAGGCTTGTATGCTGTTTTTTCTACTAGCACACCCAGCAGTATTGTGGCAATGATTACTATCACCATTGATACATACCATGGAAGACCGAAGTTAACCATGCTGAATACCATAAAATATGATGCCATCATGAATATATCACCATGAGCGAAATTTATAAGCCTTAATATCCCATAAACCATGGTGTATCCAATTGCTATGAGAGCATAGAGACTTCCTATGGAAATTCCATTAGCAAGCTGTTGCATGAAAATTTCAAAAGTCATATTTTCCCTCCAGTCTAATCACTGCAAAAAGGCGAACGAGTAGTTCGCCCTTTCTTTTACTTTTATATAATTTTATATAAAGTATATAAAACTATTTGACTTCAACTGTATCGATATAAACAAATTGTCCGCCTTTAACTGTCTTAATAACAGCTATATTCTTGTCAGCGTCCCCTTCTTCTGTAAAGTTAATAATACCTGTAACACCTTCGAAATCCTTTGTAGCTTTTAGGGCATCCTTTATGGCCTCTCCGTTTGTACTTCCGGCACGCTCAATAGCATCTCTTACTAACAGGTAAGCATCATAGCCTAATGCTGCAACTGCAGGAATAATAGGTTCCTTGCCGGCTAATTCTTTCTTATAGCCTTCTACGAATTTCTTAGCTTCTTCTGTTGCCGGGTCGTTTTCATCAAAGAATGTTGAAAGAACAATACCTTCTGCATCAGCTCCTGCAACTTCTATAACTGAAGGATTTTCCCAAGTATCTCCACCCATTATCAAGCTTTTAATTCCAAGAGCTCTTGCCTGCTTAATAATTAATGGAGCTGTAGTTGCTGAACTTGGAGCAAATATAACATCTGGGTTTTTAGCTTTAATGTTTGTAAGAATAGCGTTGAAGTCCGTATCATTAACCTGGAATTCAGAAACATCTACTATGCAGTTTGGATCATTAGTTAACTCTTTAAATGCATCTATAAAGAAGTTACCAAGTCCAACTGAATAGTCATCACCGTTCTGCATGATTACTGCGGCTGTTTTAGCACCTTGCTGCAATGCATAGTTAGCCATAACTCTTCCTTGGAAGGGGTCCAGGAAACATGCACGGAAGTAGTATTCATTGCCTTGTGTTACCATTGGGTTAGTACAGGAAGCTCCCATAGCAGGAATTTTTGCGTTTTTGATTATATCTCCAGCTGCTATAGAAACGCCTGAACCATAAGAACCAATTATAGCAACAACCTTATCTTTTTCTATAAGTCTTGTTACAGCTGTAGTTGCTTCGCCTTTATCGCTTTTGTTGTCTACAATTACAAGCTCAATTTTCTTCCCTAAAACTTCAGGATACATTTTGTTTGCATACTTAATGCCATCAAGCTCTTGTAATCCACCACCACCATTTTCACCAGTAAGAGGTTCAAAAACACCTATTTTTATAACATCACTGTTTGAGGTTTCTGTGCCTGCTCCCTGTTTGGAACACGCTGTAAACATAGTAAAAATCATTAACAAGCTTAGTAATAGTGATAATTTTCTTTTCATATTTTTTCTCCTTAAATATACATTCGTTTTGTAAACTTAAATGAAAATTGAGGACTCCAATCCTCTGAGGTGCAATGTTTTTGCTGAAAACAAATCACCTCTAAGAAAGGAATGAAGTCCTCATGCAAAAAATTGTACCTGTTGAATGCTTAAAATGCTATGACAAGTATTTTATTTATCACTATGGCAAAGATAAAGATGGTTATCAAAAATATCTTTGCCGTAAGTGCAATCACTAATTTGCTCCTGAAAAACCTAAGGCTAAATTCAAATATTATTCTCGTTGTCCTGGTTGTGGCAAAGACTATGTCTAAATTAGTTGGTAAGACTGATTTTGAACGTATGCGTTACCTAGTTCATATTATTACTGCTTTAGCTATGTTTTATCTTGGCAAGAATTATTCCGGAATATAGATTCAGAGCAAGCTGTTCCTTTGCTTAATTCTGTTAAAAAGCTTAGGTCAACCGGATGCTATTGTCAGTGACCGTTACAGTGCTTATAAGGTTCCTGTTAAAACTGTTTTAGGCAATAACAATAACATGTTCGTGTTGAAAGCTTTTAAGGTGATATTTCTAGTAATGTAACAGAGTCTTTCCCTCGTCAATTTAAAACTTGGTATAAGACAAAGCAAGATTTAAGCTCTTTTGAATGAACTTTGAATCAGCAAAGTACTACTTTTTCATTTTAAGTTTACAGTGCCTATATATTAAATTTCTATAGTTATAGCATTATGATAGCATTATGCAAATATTTTTGCAAGAAATTTTTCCGTGCGGGAGTTTGAGAGTCAGTTTCTGAAAATTAAAATTTATAAAGCTCGAAATCCATTGAAAAATGGGCTTTTTTATGAAAAAAACTTGTCAAATTTTTAAGAAGTTTTTGTTGCATGGTGTTGTGTTTTTAGTTTGAATGTAGACTTAGAATTTATTGCAATATAAGGGGGTGGAGGATATAATTATATTAATGCATGCATATCCACTACTAAATATACATACAAATAGGAGTGCCTGCCGTAAATGTGAAAGTTGGAAATCAAACGAAAGGGACAAAAGTTCTGATATAAAAAATAATTGGAGGTAATAATTTTGCTTAATAAAATATATAACACCATGCGTACTAAATATCTTAGTACAGCTATAATACTTATTTTAGCATTATTTCTGGTTTCTTGCACAATTCAATATACAGCACCTGATTCATTGGAAACGGAAGAAGTCCAAGGCGAGCTTTTGGTTCACTTCCTGGATGTGGGGCAGGCAGACTGCATATTGATACAGGAACCGGGCGGAAAAGCAATGCTGATTGATGCAGGAAATAATGCGGACAGTAAGTTTATTATTGATTATTTGGAGGAAAAAAAGATTGAGCGACTGGAATATGTTATAGGTACACATCCTCACGAGGACCATATCGGCAGCCTGGATTCGGTAATATATGCTTTTGATATTGGTCAAGTGTTTATGCCCAAGAGGGCTAATACGACAAAGACCTTTGAAGACGTATTGCAGGCTATTTCGGATAAAGGACTCAAGGTTACGACTCCAAAGGTGGGAGATACTTATACCTTGGGGGAAGCGCGATGGACAATACTTGCGCCCAATAGGGAAGATTATAAAGAAATAAATGATTCATCCATTGTTATTCGGCTGGTTTATGGGGATACATCTTTTATGTTTACCGGTGATGCTGAAGAGGAATCCGAGGCGGACATATTGAAAAATAGTGGGCAAATTACAAACAGCCTAAAATCCGATGTGCTTAAGGTAGGACATCATGGCAGCAGCACTTCAACTTCAGATTCTTTCCTGGAAGCTGTATCGCCTCAGTATGCGGTTATTTGTGTAGGAAAGGATAACAGCTACGGACATCCTCATAGGGAAACGATGAAGAAATTATCGGAAAAAGGCATAGAGATTTTCAGAACCGATGAAAGCGGTACCATTATTGCCTCCAGTGATGGTAAGACAGTGGAAGTGAAAAAAGAATAATCATACAGCCACATAGCCATATGTGGTCTTTTTTTAGACTGCAAATTAAATTATGTGAACTTACCGTCATCCTTTCGCATACAATGTAATAAATATATGTGAAAGGGTGAATTCCATGTTTTATTACCCATTTTATACAAACAATTTTTACGTCAGCAATCCGGCACCTGCATATATAAGAATGTTTCATGCGTCACCGGATACTCAGGCAGTGGATGTTTATGTAAACAATAATATAATTGCCAGGAATCTTACTTATAGAAGTTTTACGCCCTATATACTGATTACAGCCGGAAGGATAAACATTCAAATATTCCCGGCGGGGAGAAGAGACCGTCCGGTATTTACTGAAAATATAGATATTCCTGCCCGGTCTATTCACACGATTGCTATTGTGGGAAGATTTGCAGACCTGGGGCTGCTCCCGATATTTGAACCCATTCGGCCTATTCCTCCGGGAAAACTATTTATAAGGTTTGGGCATCTGGCGCCAAACACTCCTAATGTGGACTTGGTGTTGTCAAATGGCACCAAACTGTTTTCCAATGTAGCCTATAAGCAGGTGACGGATTATATGGCTATAGACCCCGGTACGTATGTTTTTTATCTGAGACCGGCCGGAACGGACAGAAATATTCTTTATGTTCCTAATATTAATTTAAGAGCAAATAGATTTTATACCATTTATGCTATTGGCCTGGAAGGAGGAACACCACCGCTGCAGGTAGTGATTCCCTTGGATGGTAACAGTTATATTCAGGTTTAATTATTTTTATCATGAAAAGAATTATTTGAGCAAGTAGGCATTTTAATATGCTTTTACTTGCTTTTTTTATGCCCATTTTGTTCTATTTTTAAAAAAACAGCGTATCTTCATAGTAAATCCTGTTATGCACATCCAAAAGACACCTTTATTTTACCTTTCAAAGAAGGAGAGGAATAATAAAATGACGACGGTCACTATCCTGTTCTATTTACTATGCGGAACGACTGCACTTATGCAAGGAGTAAAATGGATGGGTGAAGGGCTTGAGGGGGCTAATACGGAAAAAATAAAAAGGACATTGAAGATTTTTACCGGAAACACCTTATCTTCAATGATTTCCGGTACCGTTATAACTGCGCTTGTACAAAGCAGTACCGCAATCATGGTAATGACGGTAGGTCTGGTAAATGCACGCTTAATGACCCTGTCCCAGGCAATAGGCATCATTTATGGTACCAATATAGGTACTACCGTTACCGTCCAGTTGATGTCATTTCACCTGTCGGATATGGCTTTTCCTGCCATCATAATTGGAATGGTTTTAGCTTCCTTTTGTCAGTCGTCTTCCATGAAACATATCGGACTTTCCATTTTAGGATTTGGGTTTCTTTTTACCGGTTTAAGCCTGTTAAATGCCAGCGTACCCTATATTAGAGAAAGTGAATTTTTCTACAATATGTTTACAACGCTTGGGAATAACCCTATGTTGGCTCTATGGGTAGGTTTGTTTACCACCATGCTGGTTCAAAGCAGCAGCGCAACGGTCGGGTTAACCATTGTACTGTTTAATGCAGGGCTTATCGACATTGAATGTGCAGTACTGCTTACAATGGGGGATAATATCGGTACTTGTGCAACCGCCCAAATTGCAAGTATAGGCACAAGCACTGCTGCAAAAAGGGTGGCATGGGCCCATACCCTTTACAATATTATTGGTGTAATAATAGTTTTGATATTTCTTGGACCGTTTATAAGACTGGTGGAATATGTGACAGCAATACTGGGACAGGATAAGACAAGGCTAATTGCAAATACCCATACATTGTTTAATATTTTAAGCGCGGTTTTGTTTTATCCCATAACAAAATACTACATAGCCTTTATTGAATGGTTGGTTCGCGATAAAAAAAGCTTACAAAAAATTTTTTCCTTTGTGTTATAATGATATACAATGTAAGAATAAACAATATATTGTTATTTGAAATCCACAACTTATTAAATATATAAAACTAACGAGAGGACTGTATGTTTATGGGAAAAATATTGGTATTGGCAGAAAAACCATCTGTAGGACGGGATATAGCCAGAGTATTAGGTTGCAATCACAAGGAAAACGGATATATGGAAGGTTCTAAATACATTGTAACGTGGGCATTGGGACATTTGGTTACTTTGGCGGATCCGGAGGTGTACGATGCAAAATACAAGACCTGGAAATTGGAAGACCTCCCAATGCTTCCAAGGAAAATGGATTTGGTTGTCATAAAGGAAACATCCAAGCAGTTTGGTATTATCCGGAACTTAATGAAAAGGCCGGATGTGGATGAATTGGTGATTGCCACGGACGCAGGACGTGAAGGAGAACTTGTAGCCCGTTGGATAATTGAAAAGGCAGGGTTTAAAAAAAGCATAAAACGGTTATGGATTTCTTCCCAAACGGATAGAGCAGTTAAAGAAGGTTTTGCCAATTTAAAGCCTGCTTCCGATTATTATCCTTTATACATGTCTGCCCAGTGCCGGGCAGAAGCCGATTGGCTGGTGGGTCTTAACATAACCAGGGCGCTTACGTGCAAGTATAATGCCCAGCTTTCGGCAGGAAGGGTGCAAACCCCCACATTGGCAATGATTGTGCAAAGGGAAAACGAGATAAAAAACTTTAAACCCCAGGATTACTGGACGGTGGATATCGTGTTAAATGGGTTTACTGCCCGGTGGCGGGATAAAAAAACCGGCCAGGTACGCATGAACAAAAAGGAGCAGGCAGACGCAATTGTATCAAAGGTGAGCGGCCAGGCAGGCAAGGTGGTGGATGTAAAAAGGGAAGCCAAAAAAGAACTGCCGCCCCTGGCATACGATTTAACCGAACTGCAAAGGGATGCCAACAAGCGGTATGGATATTCTGCCAAGCAGACGCTGGCCATTATGCAAAGGCTTTATGAGCATCACAAGGTACTTACTTATCCCAGAACCGATTCCAGGTATATAACCCAGGACATTGTACCTACTTTGCCGGAAAGGCTAAAAAGCATATCGGTAGGTCCCTATGCCGCCATGGTGCGTTCTGTTATGAAGAACAAGCCAAATGTGACCAAGAGGTTTGTGGATGACAGCAAGGTTTCGGATCACCATGCAATTATTCCTACCGAGCAGTATGTAGACTTAAATGCTTTTAATACGGAAGAAAGAAATATATATGATTTGGTTATAAAACGGTTTATTGCAGTGCTTAGCCGGCCCTTCGAATATGAACAGACAACTATTACCATTGAGGCGGCGGGGGAAACCTTTTATGCGAAGGGAAAGGTTGTTAAGGAAAAGGGCTGGAAGGCCCTTTATGAAGGACAGGCCAATGTGGAAGATGATGAAAATGAAGAGGATGAACAGCATCAAATCCTTCCCGTGTTTAAAAAGGGAGATGTTCTAAAGATACTTTCCGTTAAGGTGATAAACGGTAAAACCAAGCCTCCGGCAAGGTACACGGAAGCCACTTTATTATCTGCCATGGAACACCCGGGGAAGTTTGTGGAAGATAGGGTGCTCCGGGAGACCCTTGAAAATGCCAGCGGTTTGGGCACACCTGCCACAAGGGCGGAGATTATAGATAGATTATTTACATGCTTTTATGTAGAAAAAAAGGGAAAGCAAATTATTCCTACATCCAAGGGAATACAATTAATTGAGCTTGTTCCTGACGATCTTAAATCTCCTGAGCTGACTGCAAAATGGGAACAGCAACTGAATTTAATCAGTAAAGGAAAGGGAAATCCCAAAGAGTTTGTAGAAAACATGAAAAAATATACCATGAAGATTGTGTCAGATGTTATTTCAAGTTCAAAGACCTATCGC
Organism: Clostridiaceae bacterium; assembly: GCA_012735465.1. Taxonomy (GTDB): domain Bacteria; phylum Bacillota; class Clostridia; order SK-Y3; family SK-Y3; genus JAAYHJ01. The sequence continues at coordinate 10,203 of JAAYHJ010000032.1, read as the reverse complement.
CACGATAACATGATTGGGGTGCGCTGTCCCGAATGCGGTAAATTCATGCTGGAGGTAAACGCTAAAAAAGGAACAATGCATATTTGCCAGGACCCTAAATGCGGATACCGTAAACTGGTGGCTACAATTTCCAATGTAAGATGCCCTGAATGCCATAAAAAAATGGAAGTACGCGGGGAAGGAGAAAATAAAACCTTTTATTGTTCCTGTGGTTATCGGGAAAAAGTATCCGAATATCAAAAAAGAAAAGAAGAAGAAAAAGGCAGTGTAAATAAAAGGGATGTTCTAAACTACCTTAAAAAACAAAAGGCTGATGAGCCTATTAATTCTGCACTGGCAGATGCATTGGCGGCTGCTCTGGCAGAATGGAAGAAGAAATGATCAATAAAAACGAGGCAGGCTTGCCCCTGCCACGTTATTTTTTAACCCTTTGTGATGCGTTTGTATAATCTTCGCTCTTGTATTCTTCCGATGCATTTTCACCAAGCTGGTCATTGTTTACTGCAGGATTTACAGAAGATTTGGATTTATTCTTTTTGTTTTTTGAGTTGCAGCCCATTCTTTTCCCTCCTTAAAACAATTTTCAATATAGCTATTTGCTTTGCAAAGGAGAAATATACATTTTTTCAACGATCTACTGTATGTTTACCGGTGTTTTCTTTTATGTTATACTTTTAATGTGAATAAATGTACATCTATGGAAACATGAAAAAATTGCACATTTATATATGAGGAGTTAAGGATAAATGATAATATTTAGCTGTAGCAATATATCAAAATCCTTTGGATTGGATAAGGTTCTGGAAGATGTCTCTTTTCATATACAGGATAAGGAAAGGGTAGGACTGGTTGGGGTCAATGGAGCCGGCAAATCCACTCTTTTTAAAATAATTGTCGGAGAAGTGGTACCCGACTCAGGAGAACTGTACCTGTCCAGGGATGTAACAATTGGATACATGGCGCAAAACTATATAGTGGATTCGGAAAAAAGCATATGGGATGAGCTGTTGGAGATTTTCGCACCGCTTATTGAAATGGAACAAGAAATAAAAGCCCTTGAACATGAAATGGAAAAGACTGCTCCCGGCCCGGAATTGAACCGTTTAATACGGCAGCACGCAGAATTATGCGAGCTGTTTAAAGAAAAAAACGGGTATGGGTACACAAGTCATATACGTGCAGTTTTGATGGGGCTTGGTTTTAAAGATGAACAGTTTGTGTTGCCTATCAAGCATTTGAGCGGTGGGCAGAAAACAAGGGTTGCCCTTGCAAAGCTGCTGCTTCAAAACCCCCGGCTTTTGCTTTTGGATGAGCCGACAAATCATCTGGACATTGAATCAATAGAATGGCTGGAGAACTTTTTATCTTCCTATTCGGGAAGTGTTTTCATCATTTCCCATGACCGCTTTTTTCTTGATAAGGTTGTCAACAAGATAATTGAGCTGGAAAAGGGCAAATCAACCGTCTACATGGGGAATTATTCTTTTTATGTAAAGCGTAAAGAAGAATTAAGACAACAGCAGTGGAAAGAATATACCCTTCAGGAAAAAGAAATTGCCAGGATACAGGCAATTATTGAGCAGCAAAGGCGGTGGAACCGGGAAAGGAATATAAGAGCTGCCGAAAGCAGGGAAAAGTCCCTGGAGAAAATGAAAAGGGTTGAAAAACCCGGGGAGCTCCCGGAACCCATACGGTTTACCTTTGAAACAAGGATAAAAAGCGGAAATGATGTTTTATCGGTGGAAAACCTGTCCAAATCCTATGGGAATAACCACCTTTTCCATAATATCGAATTTAGTATTCGTAAAGGAGACCGGGTATTCTTACTGGGAGGAAACGGAACCGGAAAGACAACCCTTTTTAAGATACTGCTAAACAAAGTGGATTGCGACAGCGGTACCATTCGTTGGGGGACCAATGTTGTTCCGGGATATTATGACCAGGAGCAGTCGGATATTGATATTGACAATACGGTAATAGACGAGGTATGGGATGCCAATCCTGAAATGACTCAGACAGAAATACGCAATGCATTGGCGGCTTTTCTTTTCCAGGGGGATGATGTTTTTAAGACCATTTCCACCTTAAGCGGGGGAGAAAAAGGCCGGGTGGCCCTGGTTAAGCTGATGTTGTCCAAAGCCAATTTGCTTATACTGGATGAACCTACCAATCACCTGGATATTCCTTCAAGGGAAGCATTGGAAAATGCCCTGTCCGATTATGAAGGAACCTTGTTTGTTATCTCCCATGACCGCTATTTTATAAATAAAATTGCAACGCGTATTTTTGAATTGACTCCCAATGGAATTATTGAGTACCTGGGCAATTATGATTATTATGCTGAAAAAAAGAGACAAAAAAGCATGTCTGCCGGACAAAATGTTGAAAAGAAACAATCCTCCCGGGGAGAAGAGGATTCTTCCGGCAAGCAGGAGTACCTGAGGCAAAAAGAAAAAAAGGCCAATGAACGCAGGATTCAAAGAAGGATTAGCATGATAGAAGAAGAAATTTATAACTGTGAAAATGAAATTGAAGATATGGAACAGCAATTATGCAGCCCGGAAATATATTCGGATCATGAAAAGGTGTTGGAGCTTACCAATAAAATTAGCGAATTAAAAGAAAAGTTAGGGGAACTCTATAATGAGTGGGAAGAATTACAGGAATTACAGGAGGCGTAAAATAAGCGGCAAGAGGTGCTTAAAATGGCTGAATTGCGTTGGAATCCATTGATAAAGGATTGGGTAATGATTGCTTCCCATAGGCAGAACAGACCGCAGATGCCAAAGGACTGGTGTCCGTTTTGCCCGGGTTCGGGAAGGGTTCCCGACCATTATGATGTCCTTAAGTACGATAATGATTTTCCTGCATTATCACAAGGTCCCCCTGAGCCGGATAAGGTTGCAACAAATCTTTATAAAACAAGGGAAGCGTATGGGAAATGCGAAGTAATACTGTATTCCCCCGAGCATACCATTACATTGCCGGAACTGCCGGTTGAACACATAAGAAAGCTTGTGGACCTATGGACGGAGCGGTTTATAGAAATAAGAAAAGATGAAAAAATAAAGTACGTGTTTATATTTGAAAACAGGGGCGAAGTGGTGGGTGTGACAATGCCCCATCCCCACGGTCAGATTTACGGGTATCCCTTTATACCCAAAAAACTCCAGTTGGAGTTGGAAGCAAGCAGGGAGCATTATGAAAAAAACCATTCATGCCTTGTCTGCGATATGCTGAAGGATGAAATGGATTTCGGGCAAAGGATTATTATTGAAAATGAGGATTTTATATCCTTCCTCCCGTTTTTTACAGAATATCCTTATGGAATGTATATTGCCGGCAAAAAACACAAACAAAACCTGGCCCAGTTTACCGATGCGGAAAAGGATAACCTGGCAAAAATATTAAGGGAAGCTACCGGAACGCTGGATTCCTTATTTGATTACCCCTTTCCCTATATGATGTGCATGCACCAGGACCCGGTTAACAGCGGGGATTTCAGTGAATATTATCATTTTCATATAGAATTTTTTCCGCCAATGCGTTCTGCAGATAAACAAAAATTTAATGCTTCAAGCGAGACCGGGGCGTGGGCCCATTGCAACCCCACAGCGCCGGAAGAAAAGGCCCGAGAGTTAAAAGAGGCCTATAAACGTTTCAAGAAAAAAATAAATAATGAATAAAGGAAGTGTTCCCATTGGAAGTACAAGAATTAAAGAAAAGATTCATTGAAATTTATGGTGGAACGGAAGAAGGACTGAGGGTATTTGAATCCCCGGGAAGGGTGAACCTGATTGGGGAGCATACGGATTACAATGGTGGGTTTGTCCTTCCTGCCGCATTGACAATGAAAACCACTGTTGTAGCCAGGCCAAGGACTGACAGAAGGGTTAACCTGGCGGCTACCGACTTGGATTTCCGTGTAAGTGCTTCTTTGGATAGTTTAGATGAGTATAAGGATTTGAAATGGGGCAATTATCAATTGGGTGTTGCCGATGAACTGCAAAAGGCCGGGTATCCCCTTGTGGGGTGCGACTTACTGTATGATGACACGGTGCCCCATGGAGGAGGATTATCTTCCTCTGCTGCCATTGAAGTGGCAACCGCCCTGGCATTGGCCACTTTATCCTATGAAGCCAATGGTATAAAAAAGGAAGTTGATATGATAGAAATGGCCAAGATCGGGCAAAAGGCGGAAAATAACTATGTGGGAGTCAACTGTGGGATTATGGACCAATTTGCATCGGCTATGGGCAGGAAAAATCATGCCATTTTCCTTGATTGCAGGGATTTGAGTTATAAACTGGTCCCCTTAAACTTGAAAGGATGCAAGATAGTCATATCCAATACTAATAAAAAACGCAGCCTGGCAAGTTCCAAGTATAATGAAAGAAGAAGCGAGTGCGAAAAAGGCCTTAAGATTCTAAAAACTGTGCTGCCGCAGGCTACCTGCCTGGGTGATATTACTTATGAACAATTCACCCGTTACAAAGATCTTATCGAAAATGAAACAGTAAGAAAAAGGGTGGAACATGTTATTTCAGAAAATGACAGGGTGAAGAAATCGGTTGAAGCACTATACGAGGATGATTTGGCAGAGTTCGGCAGGCTCATGATTCAATCCCACAATTCACTAAGGGACCTGTATGAAGTAACGGGAATAGAATTGGATACATTGGTGGAAGAGGCATTAAAAATTGAAGGGGTCATAGGCTCAAGGATGACCGGGGCCGGTTTTGGCGGATGTACCGTAAGCATTGTAAAGGAAGAAGCTGTTGATGATTTTATTGAAAAAGTGGGAGCAAAATATTTTGACAGAACCGGACTTAAAGCATCCTTTTATGCATCGGAAGTTGGGGATGGAGGTAAAGAAATTAAGCAGGCTTAAGACACAAAAAAACCACTGCTGCAGAAAATTTGGAATACAGTGGTTTTATTTTTTTGGCATTTTTTCATACATGCCCAGTTTGTCTAATATAATAACGAATAAGGAGGGAAAACGTATGCGTAAGGTAATGATCGTTCTTATGATAATGTGTACGATACTGTTTTCTGGATGTCGCTTTCTGGAACCCGAGAGTAAAGAGGTATTTAAGGAAACTACCGGTGAAGAGGTGCAATCTGATGAATTGGGAGAAAGTATGACGGGTAAACAGGAAGATGATAAGAATACCGGTAAGGAAAGCGATAGGAACGATGACCCTGAGCGGAATCCAAATACATATATTGATGATATTGATGAACAGCAGGAGAGGTATACAACTTGTTATTACCAGGATTCAGACGGTCTCCTTATTCCAATTACAAGGAAAACGGCAAGGATTGAAGGCATAGCCAAGGCGGCAGTAAGTGCATTGGTAGACATGCCTGTTATACGGGAAGATATTATAAAGGCGGGATTGTTCCCTGTGCTTCCGAAAGGCACTCGTGTCTTGGGAATGACTATTCGTGACGGTGCGGCAATTGTTGATTTTAATGAAGCCATACTTAACTATGATAATAAACAGGATGAAAAAAACCTTCTAACCAGCCTGGTATACACTCTTACCGAATTTGATACAATAGAAAGTGTTGAAATAATGAAAACCGGTGAAAAGCTAACCTCGTTAAAGTACGGCAGCAATTTAAGCAGTCCGCTGGTTAGAGGGGGTATTAATCAGCCGACAATTTATGAAGAAAAACCGGAAAAAGATAGGGAATGGGTAGAAGTGTATTTTGCCAAAATGGTGTATAATAAGTATACTTATTATGTACCGGTAGGTAGAATGATCAATACTCCCTCAAGTGACATTGACAGGTACATGAAGATGCTGAACGAACTTTTAAAAGGGGTGGAAGAAGGAAAGGGTTTAAAGAGCTTCATACCGGAGAAAACCACTATAAGAGGCATACGTATTGATGGGCAGACAGTAATATTGGATTTTGATGATGAGCTGTTAAATGCTGCACATTCAAATGATGATTTTAGCAAAATGCTAAAACAAATCACCTTATGTTTTAAGCAGTTTGGTAAAATAAAAAGTGTTGAGATGAATGTAAATGGGAAGCCATTGGAATACATGGGTGAATACAAGGGGAAAACCGCCCTGGAAGTACCTCTGTATGCAAATCAATATGATTAGTCCTGTGTTCCTGGCAATATTTTTTATTTTATAATAGAGAGGATGGATAATTTGGCAAGAGTTGATGGTAGAGAAAAAGACCAGATAAGACCCGTAAAAATAATCCGTAACTTCACAAAATATGCGGAAGGCTCTGTATTGATAGAGATGGGAGATACCAAGGTCATTTGTACTGCAACAGTGGAAGAAAGGGTACCGCCCTTTAAAAAAGGGCTGGGAGAAGGATGGGTAACAGCCGAGTATTCCATGCTGCCCCGTGCTACTCAGGAAAGAAGCCCAAGGGATATAAGCCGGCTAAAATTAAGTGGCAGGACTTCTGAAATACAGAGGTTGATTGGGAGGGCACTTCGTTCCGTGGTAGACCTCTCTGCCCTTGGAGAACGTACCATCACGGTGGACTGCGATGTAATCCAGGCCGATGGCGGGACAAGAACGGCATCCATTACAGGAGGTTTTGTTGCCATGGTGGATGCGTTTGATAAGCTTGTAAAAGCGGATGTGGTGAAAAAAATACCGGTAAACAGTTTTGTTGCAGCCGTAAGTGTTGGCATTGTAGAGGACGAAGCATTGCTCGATTTGTGCTATGCAGAAGATTCAAATGCCCGGGTTGACATGAACATTATAATGAATGACAAAAATCAGTTTATTGAAATTCAAGGTACGGGCGAACAATCCCCCTTTAGCAAGGATGAGCTGTGTGCATTGCTTGCATTGGGTGAAAAGGGCATACATGAGCTGATAGGTATTCAAAAAAATGTACTGCAGGATATATTTATATTATAAATGAATGAAGAGGTGCAAAGGATGAGAGTGGTTGTCGCTACAAGAAACGAGGGCAAAATAAAAGAAATTAATCAAATAATGAGCGATATTGGAATAAAAGCGGTTTCCCAACAGGAGTTGGGCATAAATACGGTTGTTGTTGAAGACGGTTCCACCTTTGAAGAAAATGCATTAAAAAAAGCGCGGGAAGTGATGAAAATATGCAGGGAAATAACCCTTGCAGATGATTCGGGATTAGAAGTGGATTATTTAAACGGTGCACCGGGAATATATTCAGCAAGGTATGCAGGGGAAAAGGCCACCGATTGGGAGCGAAACCAAAAGCTGCTTTCAGCCCTTGAAGGGGTGCCTTTTGAAAAGCGTACCGCACGCTTTGTTTGTGCCATTGCGGTGGTATTTCCTGACGGGCAGGAAACTGTCGTGCGCGGTGAATGCAAAGGGTTTATTGCCTTTGAACCAGCGGGTAGCGGAGGCTTTGGTTATGACCCGTTGTTTTACATACCTGAATACAACAAGACGATGGCTGAATTGGATATGAGTATAAAAAACAAAATAAGCCACCGTGCCAGGGCACTGTCCCTGCTTAGGGAAGTGCTAAAAAAATATATGCTTGCATAATGATACAGTAGATGTTAAAATATAGGGAAGCCGGTATTCTTGAGGAAACCGGACTGCAGGTAATTTTGGTGATGGATTAGCTGCGACTTGTATCCCTGTAGAGGGAATAAGAACGGAGGTGTGAAAAATGAAATCATCACAAAATGCGAATGTTATGATGCTGAACATTCGCCAAATCACAATTGTTGGTGTCCTTGCAGCAATTACCGTTGTGCTTGGACAGTCGGGATTAGGATTCTTGGTAATACCGGGTCTGCCTGCCAAGATAACTATCATGCATATCCCGGTAATTGTCGGGGCAGTTCTCGAGGGCCCTGTAGTAGGAGCTCTTGTTGGATTGCTGTTTGGAATCTTTAGCATTATACAAAACATGCTGGTTCCGACTGCATTATCTTTTGCTTTTCTAAACCCATTGGTATCCGTCCTGCCGAGGGTCCTGATTGGGATTACCGCTTACTATTCCTATAATGCGATTAAATTCCGATCCGATGAACTTACGTTGAGATTTCTTGGGAAGGCATTCAAGCTTTTATCAGAAGGATTAAGGATTGGAATTGCTGCAGCCGTGGGTACTATTACCAATACGGTTGGAGTATTGGGCATGATATACCTGTTATATGCAGCTCCTTTTGCCGAGCTTAATAATGTTAGTGTTAGCAAGGCAGGTACGATAATAATGGGGATAGGAATAACAAATGGTATTCCGGAGGTTGTTGCAGCCGTGATAATTACCACGACAATTGTATTGTCGTTGAAAAAAATATTAAAGAAATAATGAAAAAAGCAGGCTATACAGCCTGCTTTTTATAAAACGTCCTTAACCCACCTCTTCGAGTTATCATAATATAATAAGTAATAAATTATTATTGACTTAACGCATAATATTTAGTATCCTAACAGTATAGAATAACTGAAAAAAATTATCTTATCCTGCCATAGCAATATTGTATATTTATATAGCGTTTTAAAACATTGAAAAGGAGCGATGTTATGATATCAAGAGAAGTGGTGGTGCAAAACCAGGTAGGGCTCCATGCTAGACCGGCTACTTTTTTTATTCAAAAGGCAAATGAGTTTAAATCCAGTATATGGGTGAAAAAAGGCGAACGTAAAGTAAATGCTAAAAGCTTATTGGGGGTTCTCTCTCTCGGAATATCAAAGGGGACTGAAATTACTATAATTGCTGACGGAGTGGACGAAGAAATTGCAATAGAGGCAATGGTTAAATTAATAAATTCAAATTTTGAGGAATAATTAAGCATGTAGGTTATAAATCTTGCAAATGGTTTAGGAATTAATCAAGGCAGTTATGCATGGGATTTGTATGTTTTTCTTGTGGAGATTATTATTAGAAATCGTGCATATTAAAGAAGAGACATAAAGATGACCTTGTTGTATACAGCAGGGTTATCTTTATGTCTTTTCTTGCAAAATAATCTATATCCAAATGGAAAGAAGTGAAGCCATGTTTGATATACAAGAACAATTAAAAAACCTGCCCGATAGCCCTGGAGTATATATTATGAAGGACAAGGATAAAAACATTATTTATATCGGTAAAGCAAAGGTGTTGAAAAACAGGGTTAGGCAGTATTTTCAATCACCTAAAAACCTTCCTCAAAAGGTACAGTCGATGGTTTATAATATTGCTGAGATTGAATATATCGTTACGGACTCGGAGCTCGAAGCCCTTGTATTGGAATGCAACCTGATTAAAAAACACAAGCCCAAATATAATGTATTGTTAAAAGATGATAAGAATTATCCGTATATAAAAGTAACTTTGAACGAAGAGTATCCCAGGCTCCTGATAACAAGAAAAATAGAAAAGGACGGGGCAAAATATTTTGGGCCCTATACCAGTACCAATGCGGTTCGGGAAACCATAGACGTGATTAAAAAGGTTTTTAAAATAAGAACTTGTAATAAAGTATTCCCAAGGGATATCGGTAAAGACAGACCGTGTTTAAATTATCATATTGGACAGTGCTTAGCGCCCTGCCAGGGGACCTTGGACATGGAGTCCTATAAGCAGATGTTTAAGGATATATGTGCCTTTTTAGGAGGAAAGCAGGAGGAGCTAATTGAAAGATTAACAAAAGATATGCAGGCTGCTTCTGAAAAATTGGATTTTGAAAGGGCTGCAAGGCTAAGAGATCAGATAAACAGCATAATACAAATCGCTGAAAAACAAAAGGTCATATCTTCGGCTTTAAGCGACCAGGATGTCATTGCCTTTGCCACATCCATGGATGAGACGTGTGTACAGGTGTTTTTCATTCGTGGAGGCAAGCTTATCGGGAGAGAGCATTTTTTCATAGACGGTACTTCCGATATGGAACATCAGGAACTTATGACATCCTTTGTAAAGCAGTTTTATAACAGTGCTTCCTATATTCCAAAAGAGATTATTTTGCAGGAAGATATTGATGAAGCCTCGATTATTGAATCATGGCTCACCAGCAAAAAAGGTTCCAAGGTATATATCACTGTGCCCAGAAGGGGGCAAAAGCAGCAGTTGGTGCAGATGGTAGCTAAAAATGCAGTGGAAGCACTGCAGCAATTTAAGTGGAGGATAAGCAAAGACAAGCAGTTTGCCCAGGAAGCCTTAAAAGAGCTGATGGACTATTTATCTTTAGAAAAAATACCTTCAAGAATAGAAGCATACGATATATCT
>JAAYHJ010000031.1 GCA_012735465.1 Clostridiaceae bacterium | reverse complement strand
CCTCCGGAAGAACCGCTGGCCACATTTGCCGTAAAGGTAGCAGCTCCTTTATCTCCAAAGTCCAAGCCGGATACGGCAATCCAGTCACCGTTGTTTATACTGCAAACCTGCATGTTTATGCTCTCTACCATTGAACCGGGCTGGCTGGATGGCTCGGTAGCTATTCCACCGTTCCAGGCGATCGTTTCTGCTTCAACACGAGTGTAAGGATCCATCGTCTTTAACAAGGGTACACCCTTATTTTCCATTACAAGCGGTTCTATTAATCCAGTCTCAGGGTCAATATTGATCTTGCTAATGCTTGGGGAGCGATAATCTCTTTGTCCGCTCTGACCGTTAATACGCCTTTGAGCTATGTTAACCTGGCGGGTGTGATAGGTAATATACCAGTTGCCTTCAAACTCGAAAATCGCATGGTGGTTATTTCCTCCGTCTCCGTTGCCAAATACACCCGGCCCCGGCAATATGGGTCCTATATATGTAAAGGGTCCCAGAGGATTGTCGCTTACCATGTAACAAATGGTTCCTGTAGGCGGATAGCCTTCCCTATTTTGCCCGCTGAAATTAGAACAATAGGAGTAATAATACTTACCGTTGTACTTATGTATCCCCGAATCCTCAAAAAGCCTTGGTGCATCTATTTCCTTCGGTGTCCCTACAATGCTTATCATGTCGTCCCCTAGCTGTACCACACGGGCCGACTTAGGATTGTACACATCCAATCCGTCTACTCCACCGCCAAAGTAAATATATGCCTTACCGTCGTCGTCTACCAGCACTGCCGGGTCAAAGAGCCAGGGTACCACTGAAGGCTGACAGTTTGGAGTGTTCCTGTTTATGAGGGCACGTCCAAGGGGATCGCGGAAAGGTCCAATTGGGGAATCTCCTACCAATACTCCTATACCGTTGGCACTGTCTGCAAAATACAGGAAAAACTTAGTCTCGCCGTTTATTTCCTTATACGCTGCTGCAGGAGCCCAGGCATTGCTTGCCCAAGTAGTAAGACCATTTGGTAGCTGTCTGCCAACCGGTACCTTACCGTGGTCAGTCCAGTTTACCATGTCTGCCGAAGATATTATGGAAACGCTGCGGCAGTTGGCATAACTATTTGCCTCATCAGGGGTCAGTTCCCATTGAGCCTGGTCATCCGTCATATAAAGGTATATTCTTCCGTTATAAACCAAAGCATAGGGGTCAGCACCGTATTTGTGCGTGATCAATGGATTACTATTACCTGGAATCTTTCCTGCCGGTTCTGTAAGCTTGAAATCCTCCTGCAGTTCGTACGATTCCGCACTTGCCTGCACTGCTGTAACTAGGCTGGATGTGATTATCAAATTAAAAACCATTATCAACACCAGCCATTTTCTGATGTTTTTCATATATTGACCTCCTTTTTCTTTTTAATACTATCTTTTATTGTATTTATTTTATTTAATTGTATTATAATGCGGCGGAAAAAGTTTTTTTTGGATGGGACATCTTTAATACCTCAATATAAATTATAAAAGATGTACATAGCTTTTTCTATATGCATATTTTGACTTTGTTATCTTTCGTTTACATTTTTAAATCATTAATTCTATTCACCCATTGCTTTCAGTAGTTCATTAAAATAGGGCGGAGGTGCAACTTCAAATTCCATGTACTCCCCCTTAGTGGGGTGTATAAAACCTATAACCTGTGCATGCAGTGCCTGACCCTTTAAATTAAATGCATTCTTTTTGGGACCATAGACCGGATCACCTACAATAGGATGCCCAATCGCATTCATGTGTACCCGTATCTGGTGAGTTCTGCCCGTCTCCAGCTGACATTCAACATAAGTATAGCCCTTTAATCTTTTTAACACTTTAAAATGGGTTATTGCTTGTCTGCTATTCTTATATGTCACAGCCATTTTTTTACGATCCACAGGATGCCTTCCAATGGGCGCATCAATTACACCATTGTCGCTTTTTATAATTCCATGCACGATAGCAACATATTTGCGGGTTATTGAATGATCCTTTAACTGTTTTGCTAAATGAAGGTGGGCATGATTATTTTTGGCTACAAGCAAAAGACCGGAAGTGTCTTTATCGATACGATGAACAATACCGGGACGAATAACCCCGTTTATGGCAGACAGATTCGGACCGCAGTGCCTGATTAGGGCATTTACAAGGGTACCGGTATAATTACCGGCAGCCGGGTGAACCACCATCCCCTGTGGTTTGTTAACCACCAGTAAATCCTCATCCTCATATACAATTTCCAACGGTATATCTTCCCCATTAACCTCAAGCTTTTCAGGTTCGGGTACTTCAACATAAATATGGTCATTTGCCTTAACTTTGTAGTTTTGTTTTACCACCTTATTATTTACCAATACATGTCCGTCATTTATAAGCTTTTGACAATAGGAACGGGATAAATCTTCAATTTTATCACTTATGTATTTATCTATCCGGGTATTGCTCTCCCCTTCCGCAACTGTAAACTCTCGTACCATCATTGAGTTCCATCCCTTTTTTCTTCATACTGAAAAAGAAGGTAATAGGACAAAAGAACTGTTCCTATCACCACAAAGGAATCGGCTATATTAAAAACGGGGAAGTTTATAAGAATAAAATCAAAAAAATCCACCACGTATCCATATCGTATTCGGTCAATAAGGTTACCTATAGCCCCTCCTACAATCATTGACAAGCCGGCCAAAAGCAGCCTGTTTTGCGGTTTATTCCTTAAAACATAGTAAAGGATTCCTGCTATTACACCGGCAGTCACTATTATAAAAAAAACTTTTTGGTTTTGAAGTATTCCAAAGGCTGCTCCCCTGTTTTGAACAAAAGTTAAATGAAAAACATCTTGTATTATTGGAACGGTATTATAATGTGCAAGTCTTGTTGATGCCAGATACTTAGTATATTGGTCCAATGCTATTACAAAAATCACTATTATAATCCAAAGCAAATAACTCAGCCCTTTCCAAATAGTGTCCAATAAATTATAACACTACTGAGGGGCATAAGCAATATACTCATTTATCAGTCCGGCAATTGTTTCTTATAATATTCATTGCTTATTTGGTCCATATCATCTACAATTCCCTGTTTATCCACTTCATTTGTATAATATTCCTTGTAATCATGATACCCGCCCATATCCTGGGGTGTACTGGCAGAGCCATATTTCATGAGATCATTCAATTGTTCCATCCCTTCGTATTCATCATCTTCCTGCTCATTAAGATATTTTCTTCCAAAGGGTGCATCCAACACTTTTTCTTCCACCGGCCGGTTTTTCATCAAAAGCTCCATATCCATTTTCTTTTTTTCTTCACAGTCAATGCATAAACGGGCATAAGGCACTATTTCCAGGCGTTCTTCACCTATTTCTTTTCCACACAGCTCACACCTTCCGTAAGTCCCATCTTCAATTCTTTTAAGGGCATCGTCAATCTCTTTCAAATTATGTTCTTCGTTTACCTGCAAGCCCCTGTTGTGCTCCAGTTCGAACATCTCCGAACCCAAATCTCCCGGATGATTATCGTAATTGGACAGCTCACCGGAAGAGAACTTATCGTTTTCGCCCAAGTCATACCTTTTCATATCGTTCAATACACGGTCGTGTTGTTCCCTCTCTTTTATAAGAAGTTCTTTAAACTTTATCATTTTTTCATTTTCCATGCTTATCTCTCCCACAACAATATTTTAGATATATAAATAATTTCCCCAAAAGCAGCAGCAGTTATGACCGCATCTTCCAGTATAAATTTCCATAATAACAAAAAAACCTAAAATCTTACTATTTATATGTTATTACTTCGAATATCGTGGGATAAATAAACAAATAAATAAATAAGGGAGGTGAGCATAAAAAATGAAGCTAACTTGTTAAAAAAACAAATAGAAGATTTAAGGAAGTATTTAGAAACAGCATATAATCAAAAAAATATTCCTTACGAAGAAATTGTTCTTCTAAGCCAGCGCTTGGACTTACTCATAGTGCAATTTCTTGAATATCAAAAAAGTCCTTAAAACAGTTAGCATAGAAAAAACTTCATATTATTTGATTGAATCAAAAATCAGGAATTATCCTGATTTTTTTTGACCCTCGGTTATTTTTTTGAAAAAGATTGAAAAATAAAGGTAATTATATATAATTAAATTATTGCAGTAATCATTTTTATTAAGGAGGATGAAGTATGGACGCAAGAGCAGATATAGGGGTAATTGGAGGTTCCGGATTTTATTCCTTCATGGACGATGTGGAAGAAATTGAAATTGATACCCCTTATGGAAAACCCAGCGATAAGATTGCAATTGCAACCATAAGAGGTAAGAAAGTAGCTTTTCTCCCCAGGCATGGCAAAAATCATCAATACCCGCCTCATAAGGTGCCATATAAAGCAAATATTTATGCAATGAAAATGCTCAATGTAAAAAAAATAATTGCTCCCAATGCCTGTGGCAGCCTTCAGCCCCACATCAAACCAGGTGAATTTGTCATTTGCGACCAGTTTGTTGATAGAACCACCGGGAGGGAAGATACCTTTTTTGACGGACCGGAAGTAAAACATATCAGCCCAGCCGATCCCTATGACCCCGAACTGAGGAAACTAGCCGTTGAAACAGCCAAAGAACTTGGCATCCCGGTACACGAAAAGGGTACTGTGGTGGTCATACAAGGGCCACGATTTTCCACAAGGGCAGAAAGCCGCTGGTTCAGCAAGATGGGCTGGGAAGTAATAAACATGACCCAATACCCCGAATGTTACCTGGCCCTGGAAATGGAAATACCCTATGTGAATATATCCCTTATTACAGATTACGACGCAGGCCTTGAAGGTAGGGACGATATCAAGCCCGTTACCCATGAAGCTGTACTGAAAGTATTTAGTGAAAATATAGAAAATGTCAAAAAACTAATATATACAATGATTGAAAAGCTATAATTGCAGACAGGGCAGTTTTACAAAACAAAGAATTGTTTTAGAAAACTGCCCAAAAAATATTAATGCTATTTAGTCGGATAACATATGCCTTGATGTAAACTCTTCTTTTAAAGCCTTTAGCCTTTGTGTACCGTCAATCCTTGCCTGGCGAATTTCTTCCTGTATACGTTTCGTTTCCTCTATACCGTTCTTTAACGTATTCCAGCTTTCTTCCAATTTTGCAATATCAAAGGTACTGCCACCGGATAACATGGCCGTTTGTTTCATTGCTTCGGATAAGTTTCTGGCATTCTGAACCAACAGCTCATTTGTCGTATCGTCAAAGGCCTTCAAGGCTTTTGCCTGGTTTAGCTGCCTCTTTATCGTAATAGCCTGGATTAAACAGCTCTTAAATACCGGCATGGTTATGATTACGGCTGAGTTTAATTTACGGATTAAGTTATAGTTCCCGCTGCGTATTGCGGCTATAGAAGGCAGTGCCTGCAGCGCAATGTTTTCTGCTCCCCTCAAATCGTATATCCTTTGCTCCAGCATTTCCAGCATCATCTTTGCATTGTTTAATTCAACAGGAGCCAGTCGGTCATTTGGGTCTTCCGCTCTTGATTCCAGCCTGGGAATCACTTCTTCTTTTATCTTGTTAATTACCATATCCCCTGCATAAATATATTTTTCAAGCTCACCATAGTATTCAAGGGTATTTTTAAACATTTCATCCAATATTTCGTTTGACTTATTTATTTCCACCAAATACTTTTGCAATTGCACATAAACCTTCTGTACCTCTTCTCCCATCGTATGGTACTTCTTAAAAAATTCCTCAATTTCTTTTGCAATATTTTTAAACATCTTTTCAAAAAGCCCGGGCTTTTTCTCCTTAAAGTCCTTTATCTGGAACTTGTCTATTATCTTTGTCAATTGGTTCAATAATTCCCCTGAATCTTCTACCCTTGTTGCCTCCATGGAATATAAAATTTTATCATGGATTTTGGATACCTGCTCAGCCGGCCTTGCTCCAAAATTTAAAATAGTGTCCGGTTTATTTATATCTACCTGATTGGCTATTGCAATTACCTCTTGCGAATTCATTAACTTGTTTTTTATTTCTTCCTGTGTTTTTTGCAAATCAAAGGTTGTTGTTTGCAAAGCTCCTGTTTCCATCGGTTTTCTCCTTTCACTTTACTACTCACTTTCCTATTATTTTAAATATTTTATTTAACAAACTTTCTTTACCAGAAAGTTTTTGTATATTCCCCGGTACCTGTAAATTATATCCTACCTTCGGCAGCTGAATTACATCGTAGTACTTTTCTTTTAATCCTAATTCTATATTGTTATAATTAGTAGGTGTAAATATTGCTATGTCTATACCCACCAAATTTAAAAAAGCCAGTGTAATTAAGTCGTGTTCATTGAAAAGGTTTTTATTTCCTGCGTATATAACTAGTTTGGGAATCTCTTCGGTATAATCGAACACTTCTATTAAATTTACAATCCTTTCATCAAGGGATAGGACCGTTGCAAGTATCTTGACTTTAAAATTAGCATCCACTTTATTCTTAAATATGCCTGATTCCATCAGTCTTTCCGTTTTTCTTAAAATAAAATCCTGTATGCTTTCCTTTAAATATTTGTATCTGTAAAACTTGGACTCTTTTATCCTTTCACTTTCAATCTTATTATCCTTTATGTAAAATGCTAAGGAATACATTTCCTGCCTGGATAATACTTGCTTAGTAAAAGGTATCTCTTTGATTAATAATGTATTATTGGTATTAACCACATACTTAAAATCCGCCCAGTATTTTTGTATATCATCAAATACTCCGTTTATCTTTATAAATAAATTGGGAATATACACTTTACTGCCTTCTACTTTGAATTCCGGTCTTACTTTTGCAATTTCTCTCCACAGAATCTTAAACTCGTCATAGGTTGTCTTTAAAGTAATGGGCGATGTATCGCATCCTTCAAACTGGCGGGGACGAAATAAAAGGCTTTCTCCGCTATATAATACGCTACTTACTTCCTGCTCCACGCTGTAAGCAACGGTAGGTTTTCTTATTTCCACCTCTTTAGTAGGAAAAGGCCCGGCCTTCATTGAATTTTTTAGTTCTATCAACTGTGAATATTTTCGGTCATGCTCCAAACTTTTAAAAACCTTGTCCCCTTCTTTATCCGGGTTTATATACAAAACATCGCAGCCTATTTTAGATAATAATACCAAAAAATATACCTCATGCTCTTTAATATTTCCATAAAATAATACTTTTGGAGATTCCTTTAAATCAAAATTTGTATATAGTTTATAAAACCATTCATTTAGCCATATCAACATTTTTATGGAGAAATTTTTTACCTTTGTAAAATTTTTTTCGCGGGAATTGTATAATTCCAAAACATCTTTAAACGCACTGGAAATAAGGTTATTCAGCGGGGTCCTTTTAGTAGCCGGCAGTAAACTTTCTATAACCGCCCTTGCTACCAATTCCCGAATTGTTTTAACATCCTTTAACTTATCTATAATGTTTACCACGGGTATATTAAGAGGACTTGACATGCGCACATATCCGTTAGCATTATTTTGCAATTTTTTATCCAACCAGTACAGTTTGTTATTGTATTCGTCTACGTCTCCTTCAATACCAACATACCTGCAAAAATATGTTGGTAATATATAGGACTTGCTTCCTACATATTCCAGTCTATCCGATAAGGGTACTAAAATATCTGAAAATATATCCCTGGCTTCTTTTCTGTGAATTGTAATTGTATCCATATTTATCAACTTCAATACCTACCTTTTTGACAGACAGGATTTTGTTTAGTAGTAATTATAACATATTGAACCTTATAAAGAAATAGAATAAATGTTGCTAGTGAAAAAAGTCTCTATAAAAGAAGCCATGAAATACCTTTCATACCTCATGGCTCCTTTTAGTCTCCTTACTTATTTAAAATACCGCACCCCTGCTTCAAATATTTTTTGGTCTTTTTCTCCCGGAACATTTTTTGCTACATTGGACCCTATTCTTTCCGAATGTCCCATCTTGCCCAATACCCTGCCGTCCGGGCTGGTTATTCCTTCTATTGCTTCAACAGAACCATTTGGATTAAAGCGTATATCATAAGTGGGGTTGTCGTCCAAATCCACGTACTGGGTTGCTATCTGACCTTTTTCCATCAAAGCTTCAATTATTTCTTTTGAGGCAACAAATCTTCCTTCTCCATGGGAAACTGCAATGGTATGAATATCCCCCACCTTTACATTGTTAAACCATGGTGAAAGGTTGGATACCACTTTTGTCCGAACCATGCATGAAACATGGCGGCCGATGGTATTAAATGTAAGCGTAGGACAATTTTCATCAATATCCCTTATCTCTCCATAAGGTACCAGGCCCAGTTTGATAAGCGCCTGAAAACCATTGCAAATGCCAAGCATCAGCCCGTCCCTGTGCTTTAGCAAATTCATCACCGCTTCTTTTACCTTTGGATTCCTGAAGGCAGTTGCAATAAATTTACCCGAACCGTCCGGCTCATCTCCGCCGCTGAATCCACCCGGAAGCATTATAATCTGGGCATTATTAATCTTATTTACCATGGCTTCCAGGGACTGCTCAATTTCTACCGATGAAAGATTGCGTATGACCAGGGTATCCACCACTGCACCGGCTCTTTCAAAAGCTTTTGCCGTATCATACTCACAATTTGTCCCCGGAAACACGGGCATAAATACCCTTGGCTTTGCAAAGGATGCCCTTGCTTTTATTATGGGGCCCTTATCGTAAAAAGGAGTCTTTGGCTTTTCTTTTACTTCCTTCACTCGGGTGGGGAATATCCTTTCCAACGGTTCTTCCCAGTTATGAAGCACGTGTTCCAAGTCAATTTCTTTGCCTTTTACCGTAATAACCCTTTTTTTCTGAGTATGCCCCAGGATGAGGTACTGTAACCCTTCAAACAATTTGCTTGCCTCTTCACCATTGGCAATTTCTACAACTATAGAACCATAGGCCGGGGTAAATAAATCCTTTTCATTCATATCATCATCAAAAACAAACCCTATTTTATTGCCAAAGCACATTTTGCTGATGGTTTCACATAATCCTCCGCCCCGTACCGTGTGGGCAGCCAGTATCTTTCCTTCACCAATCAACCTGTGCAGTAAGGAATAATTGCATTTCAACTGCTCAAAATCCGGAAGATCATATTCATCCTTCATTAAAGGAAGATATACCACCGTGCTGTCATCACGTTTAAATTCCGGTGAAATTACCTTATCCACGTTCACTACGTCCAATGCAAAGGATACAAGGGTGGGAGGCACGGTCAATTCATTAAAAGTACCGGACATGCTGTCCTTTCCCCCAATAGCCGGAATACCCAGCTTGATCTGGGCATAAAAGGCGCCCAGCAGTGCGCTAAAAGGCTTGCCCCACCTTTCAGCATCATTTCCCAACCTTTCAAAATATTCCTGAAGGGTGAGCCGTACGGTCTCATAGTTTCCTCCTGCAGCTACAACCTTTGAAACCGATTCCACTACCGCATACACCGCACCATGGAAAGGGCTCCATTTGGAAATTACAGGGCTGTATCCATAAGACATAACCGTACCGGTTTTGGTATCTCCTTCCAAAACAGGTATTTTTGCAACCATGCTTTCGATTGGAGTAAGCTGGTATTTTCCTCCATAGGGCATAAGAACCGTCCCCGCGCCAATGCTGCTGTCAAACCTTTCCACAAGTCCTTTTTGGCTGCATACATTCAGGTTTTGCATTGTTTGAATCCATCTTTTTTCTATACCTGCATTACAATCTTCAACTTTTGCTGCAAACCCGCCGAAAGCTCTGCTTTCATCTTTTGGTGCTCTTACAAACACCTTTGTACTTTTTGGCGCACCGTTGGAGTTTAAAAACTCCCTGCTCACATCCACAATGGTTTTACCTCTCCACAGCATTTTAAGCCTTTTATCCTCTGTTACAACTGCAACTTCCGTTGCTTCAAGGTTTTCTTCCCTTGCCGCACGGATAAATGCCGGTGCATCCTCTTTCGATACAATTAACGCCATACGCTCCTGTGATTCCGATATAGCCAGTTCGGTACCATCCAGGCCTTCATATTTTTTAGGTATCACATCCAGGTTTATTTCAAGCCCGTCCGCCAATTCACCAATGGCAACCGAGACTCCTCCGGCTCCAAAATCATTGCACTTTTTAATCATGCGCGTGACATCGGGATTACGGAACAATCTCTGTATTTTACGTTCTTCCGGCGGGTTCCCTTTCTGCACCTCTGCACCGCAGGTTTCAAGGGACTCTTCCGTATGAGCCTTGGAGGAACCGGTGGCGCCGCCACAGCCGTCCCGGCCTGTTCTTCCGCCCAGCAGGATTACCACATCCCCCGGCTTTGGCTTTTCCCTTCTCACATTTTTCTTAGGTGCCGCACCTACTACAGCCCCAATTTCCAATCTTTTTGCCACGTATCCCTCGTCATAAATTTCTGCCACCAGCCCGGTTGCCAGCCCCACCTGGTTGCCATAGGAACTATAGCCTTGAGCTGCACCGGTGGTAATTTTTCTTTGGGGTAACTTACCGGGAAGGGTATCTTCCACCCTGGTCCGCGGGTCACCACTACCCGTTACACGCATTGCCTGGTACACGTAGGTCCTTCCCGACAGGGGGTCACGAATTGCAC
This sequence comes from Clostridiaceae bacterium, assembly GCA_012735465.1. GTDB lineage: Bacteria > Bacillota > Clostridia > SK-Y3 > SK-Y3 > JAAYHJ01. The sequence goes on along the minus strand of JAAYHJ010000031.1, from coordinate 57,696 downwards.
CTCCAAGGCAGGTTGCTGCCCCTCCAAAAGGTTCAATTTCAGTAGGATGGTTGTGAGTTTCATTTTTAAACATTACAAGCCATTCTTCATCTTTTCCGTCCACGTCCACATTAACCTTTATGCTGCATGCATTTATCTCATCCGATTCATCCAAGTCCTGCAATTTACCGGCCTTCTTAATCGCTTTCATGCCCATGGTTGCAATATCCATAAGACATACTGGTTTTTTATTGCTCCCGTATACCTCATTGCGGACTGTAAGGTAATCCTGATAAACTTTTTCTATCACTTCATTGTAGTGATTTTTTTCAAATTCTACTTCATCAATATTGGTCAAAAAAGTAGTGTGCCGGCAGTGGTCCGACCAATAGGTATCAATCATTCGCATTTCGGTTACAGTAGGATTTCTTTTTTCCTTGTCCCTGAAATATTCCTGGCAAAACACGAGGTCATCCAAATCCATGGCAAAGGCCATTTCCTTAAGAAGGTCCTGTAACTGCTCCCGGGACATATCTATAAAGCCCTCCACTATCGACACATCCTCAGGAACCTTAACCTCTACATCCAAGGTTTCCGGTTTATCCAAACCGGCTTCATGGGCTTCCACCGGGTTAATGCAGTAATTTTTAATCTTGTCAAACTGTCCATCGGTCAGTTGCCCTTCCAGCACAATAATCTTTGCCACCCTTACCTTAGGCCGTTCTCCCTGGGTTAGTATTTGTATGCACTGGGCTGCCGAATCCGCCCTCTGGTCAAACTGCCCCGGCAAATATTCAACAGCAAAAACCCGGGCTGAAGGATCTATATCTATTCTTTCATCATACACCTTATCCACCGGAGGTTCAGAAAATATGGTATCCCTTGCTTTTTTATACTCCTCATCGGAAATCCCTGACACGTCGTATCTGTTGATGATCCGTACTCCTTCCAGTTCAGCAATTCCAAGGTTATCCCTTAAATCATGCAGTAATGCCTGGGCTTCCACATCAAACCCTTTTTTCTTTTCCACGTATACCCTTCTTACTTCTTTTCCCATGCTCATACACCTCTTTATCTTGGTTTTTAACACGAACAACTGTATATTCTTATTTTAATATGATATAATGGATAAGTAAAATGAATATTACTAATCCAAAGCATAAGGAGTACTTATGGATATAAATTTTGAGCTTTATAAAATTTTTTATTACGCAGCAAAATTTGAAAGCTTTTCAGAAGCTGCTAAAAAGTTGTTTATAACCCAGTCAGCAGTCAGCCAGTCCATAAAAAGCCTTGAAGAAAAAATGGGATGCAAATTGTTTTTCAGAAAAAGCAGGAAAGTTGTACTGACCTGGGAAGGGGAACTTCTTTATAAGCATGTGGAACAAGCCTATCATTTTTTTAAAAGTGCAGAAAATAAATTTTTAGAAATGAAAAATCTTAATAGCGGTGAAATACGGATTGGTGCCAGCGACACCATTTGCAAATATCACTTGATTCCATACCTGGAACGGTTTAATATTGAATACCCTCGCATTAAGATACAGGTAATAAACAGAACCTCCTCCCAGATACTGGATTTACTTAAAAACGGAACCCTTGATTTGGGAATTGCCACCCTTCCGATTAAAGACAAGAGTATAATGGTGGATGCTTTTCTTACCGTGGAAGATATTTTTGTTGCATGCCATAAGTTTTCTTTTCTTAAAAACCGAAAGGTAACGCTTGAGGAGCTGTCTTCTTATCCACTGCTCATGTTGGAGAAAAAGAGCATGACTCGCCGCAATATTGACTCTTTTTTAAGGGAAAAAAATATATATTGGGTTCCGGAAATAGAATTGGAAAGCAATGATTTGCTGGTTGAATTTGCAAAAATCGGATTAGGTATAGCTCATGTTTTAAAGGAAAGTGCTGCTGCTGAAATTGAAAGAGGAGAACTTTTTAAAATTGATGTTATGGAAGAACTGCCCCCAAGAAAACTGGGCATATGTACTTTAAAAAACGTACCCCTTTCCCGCGCCGCATCAACCTTCATTGATATGCTAAAAGGCGCGAAAATATAATTGTTCGTTGCTTTTCGCGCCTTTTTTATGTTTTACTATTTATAAATCTTATTTATATCATTCATAGCAATCCAACAGTGCTTCCATTACATCATTTCTGTCCAGGTTGCGTCCTTCAGGATTGCTTAATATTCCTTCAACAATTTCTTCCAACCTGTCTTTTTCAACCCCCAGCTCCTTTAATGTGGTACGGTTTCCTATTTCCTTTGCCCATTGCTTTAATGCATCAATTGCCTCAAAGGCTACTTCCAGGTCTTCCTTTCCGGACTTATCAATGCCAAATACCCTTTCTGCCAGCTGTACAAATTTTCTCGGATCTTTCTTTGCTTTTACCTTCAGCCATGCCGGTTGAACCACCGCAAGCCCTTCCCCGTGAGGAACATCATACAAAGCACCAATCTCATGCTCTATGGTATGAGCATCATAAGGGTCCCCGTTTTTACCGGCATCGGTTAGCCCGTTTAGCGCAAGGGTTGAACACCAGCAGAAATTAGTCCTTGCCTCCAAATCATCGGGAGTCTTTACAAGTATTCGGGCACATTCCATGGTAGTGCGCATGATTGTCTCATCTATGCCATCCTGCAGAGGAGTATTTGGACAAGAATCAAAATAGGATTCCAGGCAGTGGGATACTATATCAAATGCCGTTGCAGCCGTTACCTTGGGTGAAACGGAAAGCTGCAGCTTAGGATCAATTATGGCAAACTTAGGATATAACATTTCATAATGGATCGACCATTTTTTCTTCGTCTCCTCATTTGTAATCACGGCATTAACATTCATTTCTGAGCCGGTCCCGGCAAGAGTGGATACCACTCCAAGGGGAAGGGCATCCTTTGCGGTCCTTTTTAATGTAAAGAAGTCCCATACATCCCCGTCATCTTTTGCTGCAATACATATAGCCTTAGCACAATCAATACAGCTGCCGCCTCCTACGGCAATGACAATGTCAATCCCATTCTTTTTACAAATTTCTGCTCCTTCCCTTACGGATGAAATTCGAGGATTGGGTACCACCCCTTCCAGTTCATATACTTCCATCCCTGCATCAATCAAGAGTTTTTTTGCTCTATCATATATCCCCAATCTCTCCAGGGATTTGCTTTTTTGTTTAACCAGCAGGGCCTTTTTCCCATACTGGGCGGCCAGTTCGCCCAATCTGTCCATTTTATCATTTCCAAAGATTACTCTTACCGGATTATAAAACTCAAAACTATTCATATGTAATCCTCCTTTTTAGATTATACATCTGCATTATAAATAACCTTTTATTTTATGTTACCCCAAATCATTTGGGTAAACCTTCAACTTTTAATAATCCTTGATTCCGGAATTTTTATTGGTGACAATTGCAATGGAAGAGCTGGTGCCCAATCGGTTGGCTCCTGCATTGAGCATAGCAACTGCTGTTTCATAATCCCTTATTTTCCCCGAGGCTTTTACTCCCATTTCATTTCCAACCGTTTTCCTCATCAACTGTACATCTTCAACGGTTGCTCCGCCTGTGCTAAAGCCTGTGGAAGTCTTTACAAAATCAGCCCCTGCTTCCTTTGCAACAGAACATGCTTGTATCTTTTCTTCATCAGTCAGGAGGCATGTTTCAATGATTACCTTAACCTTTGCCTTACCTTTTGCTGCCTCAACCACCGATTTAATATCTTCTTTAACAATATCCATTTTTCCTGACTTGAGAGCACCTATATTGATAACCATATCAATTTCCGTTGCTCCGTTTTCTATTGCTTCCACTGTTTCTGCCACCTTTGTACGTGTGGTTGTAGCACCAAGAGGAAACCCAACCACCGTACATACCCTTATTCCGCTTTGCTCCAATAGTTGCGACGCTAATTTTACATAGGAAGGGTTTACACATACCGATGCAAAACTATATTGTTTTGCCTCTTTGCATAACTTTTTTATTTCGCTAACGGTTGCATCGGCTTTTAACAGGGTATGGTCAATCTTTGAGGCAATATCTTTATCCCATTCCATGGAGTTACTGTCCTCCTTCCACAAGCCTATAACCCTTGTTTTCAAAGGCTTCTTTTATCTTATCCATGGGTATTTTTTTCATGGCCGCTCCTTTGGGTATGGTCATAAACCTTCCGGCCGTATTTAACATCCCCGGATTTGCTATGCTTTCAAATCCCAGTCCCTTCATTATTTCAATGACATCAGGGTATTGTTTACAGATCTCATGAACACTTTTTGACAAATCAATGGTTTTCATATAAATCACCTTTTAGTTTTATTCTCCTATAATTTTAACCAAGACCCTCTTGCGCCTTTTACCGTCAAATTCACCGTAGAAAACCTGCTCCCACGGTCCCAAATCCAGTCTTCCTTCCGTTACTGCTATAACAACCTCCCTGCCCATTATGGTGCGTTTAAGATGGGCATCCGCATTATCTTCATATCCGTTATGCCTGTATTGATCATAGGGCTTTTCCGGGGCCAGCTTTTCCAAAAACACTTCAAAATCATGATGCAGGCCACTTTCATCATCATTAATAAACACACTAGCGGTAATATGCATGGCATTGCAAAGCAGTAGCCCTTCCTTTATTCCACTTTCTGCCAAACATTGTTCAACTTGGGGAGTTATATTTATAAATTCCCTTCTTTTTTGAGTACAAAACCATAATTCCTTACGATAACTTTTCATTTATATTTTTATCCTCCTTCCCTTTTTAGCCATATATTATATTCTTCATCTTTTGACCCATTCCTTCTTATAATAGGGTTACTTACTTATAATAAGGTTACTTCCCGTATTCAGGCTCCTGTTAAAGCTATAGATCTCAAGCTTACCCATTTACATAATTCCCTATGGAGGGATTTACATGTAATATTTTGGTAAGTTCTTGATATTGTTGTTCTGCCAATTTGTTTTTACCGTTCATTTTAATTGCCCTTATCATAAGATTCTTAGGCGTTTCCAAAGGCGATATGTATTCCACTATGGAAACCTTATATCCCAATGCCTCCAGCTTCAGCGCTCTTAATCCGTCGGTGAGAATATCGGCCATCCGGGCTTTTAATACACCATGTTTAATTATGGGCTTGAACACTTCATAATCATATTGATTGAGCAATTCCCTATGACAACATGGCACCGCTATAATTGCTTTTGCATTCATCTTCACTCCCAGACCTATAGCCATATCGGTAGCCGTATCACATGCATGCAAGCTTATTACCATGTCCACTCGTCTGTCCGATGTATAGTTTTTTATATCGGTTTGATGGAATTCCATATTTGCATAACCAAGATTTTTTGCCATTTCCCTTGAAGCTTTTATTACCGTTTCCGAGTGATCCAATCCAATAAAGTAACATGGTCTCTTTAACATGTCTCTTATATAATAATTAAGCACAAAAGTTAAATAGGACTTACCACATCCGCAGTCTAGAACCGTAATTGTATTACCCTCTGGAAATTCATCAATGACTTCCCTCATCAGCTCTACAAAATGGTCTATCTGATTGTACTTTCGTATCATGTCATTTTTTACTTTTCCATCCTTTGTCAGTATGCCTATTTCCTTTAGCAAGTTATCCGCCTGCCCTACTTTAATAATGTATTCCCGGCCTCCGATGTGGGATGTGGCAGCATGGAAATCCTGTACTTCCTTTACATTATCCTCATATCTTATTTTTACCCCTTTTTGATTTGCGTCCACTATAATATTTGTGCCCCTCTCTTCGTAAACCAGGTGCACTTCATCGTATTTTTCCGCTTCACCGGCCAAAGTATCGGGAAGCTGGTCAATTGAAATATTCTCCACCTTTCCGGCATAGGCCATTTTAAAGGTATCCTTTTCATCTTTTTCAATAACTGCCGGAAACTCCTTTATTCCCGATTTATATCTTACCTCCAGTTTAATAAAATAATCCTTATTGTCTTCATAGCGCTGCTTCAGGCCCACCAAAAACATCTTAAACTTTCCAATATTTTGCTTATTCATGCCACCATTCCTTTATATCCATACTAAAAGTTGCTATTTTATATTATAACGCAAAAAAAGAAATTTTTTAGATTGTAGAAAAAATTTCTTACATTAATGCGTTTAAACGAAGTTAGAACGCAAAAAAAAAGCTGATAATATATCAGCTTTTAAATTAACATGATTATGTTGGTTTATAAGTAATATGTCAGTTAATATTGATTCTATAACCTCTGCTCTTTCCTTCATGGGTTTTTGGAAGAACAATCCTTAACAATCCATTTCTATAGGAGGCTGTCACATCTTCATTTCTTACGTTTTCAACATAAAAGCTTCTGCAAATCTTACCGGTTCTTCTTTCCTTGCGAATGTAGTTTTCCCTTTCTTCATTATATTCTTCATTACGATTTGCAGATATGGTAAGATAGTTATCACGTAATTCCACTTCAATATTTTCCTTATCAACACCGGGGATTTCTGCTTCAACTACATATTCTTTTTCTGTTTCTTTAATATCTGCACGTATTCCGGAACTTGGGAAAAAGAAGAAATCATCGTTAAAAAAGCTATCAAAAAAGTCTTTTCCAAAGAAACCGCTTGCCATTGAATTAGGTCTTCTTCTGAATGGGATAATATCAAACATTTATTTATCTCTCCTTTCACTTTAATTTCAATTTCTGATTTGATTATAAGATAAAGGTCAAAGAAAGTCAAAGTCAAATTATTGTTGTATTTTTTTATTTCTTCCGGTTATTTTTTACTATTTTCAATTATGTTCAAATTACTGTATTTAGCGCAAAAAAATAAAGCACGGGTTAGTTTATCCCATACTTTAAATCTTTAAACAATGGATTTTATTCAAAGCGCAAGGCTTCAATCGGATCAAGCTTAGCTGCCTTATATGCAGGATATACGCCAAATATTATGCCTATCATGGTTGTAATTGCAAAGGATAGTATGATATTGCCGATGGAAAATACAGGAGGCCATTTTGCCAACGAACTTATCATATAGGCAACACTGATGCCCAACAGCATTCCCAATATGCCCCCTATTAACGATATGATAACCGCCTCAATTAAAAATTGAATCAGTATATCATTTCGGTTGGCGCCCAATGATTTGCGTATACCAATTTCCCTCGTCCTTTCTGTAACAGAAACAAGCATAATATTCATTATGCCAATTCCTCCTACAAATAAAGAAATGCCTGCAATTACTGCAATAATTAACGTAAACGTGCTGGTAAACTGGTTAACTTGTTCTATTGCCTGAGTCAGGTTTTGCATTATGTATTTGTTTTCATTTCTATGCCTTCGGTGCAAAAGATCAATTATCTTTTGTCCAACCTCGTCTATTTTATCGCTGTCTGCCACTTTTACGCTCATTGCATACAGGTAATCATCATAAAACATTTTATTTACAGTGGTGATAGGCATATAAACCGTACTGCGGTTTCCCTCCATTATTGAACCCAATGCCGAATCCTGGGCCTTAATGATACCGCATATGGTTACAGTATTGTTTTGACTTCCTGCAGTAATAACAATTTGTTTTCCTACTGCCTCTTCCTCTTCAAACAGTTTATCAGCCAGTTTTTCGTCAATAACGATAACAGCTCTCTTCGATTTATAATCATCATCATTAATAAAACGTCCTTTGACCATCTCTATATTTTCTATCAAAATATGTTCCGGTGAAACACCGTAAATCAATAAATCTTCTTTTTCTTTGCCTACCTTTGCAGTGGACCCGTAATTGATCAGGGGTGATACGGCTACAATATCTTCCCCCATTTCCCTTACTGCCTGGATATCCCCTTCTGTAAGATAATCCCTTGAGGTTATCTTATCCCATTCATTCCAGTTTAACTGGATAATCAGGCGATTGGTCCCAAACTTTTCCAGGGTTTTGTTCATCTCCTGTTGTCCCCCTTGCATAACCGAAACAATGGCAACAACCGAACCGATCCCTATGATAATTCCCAGCATGGTAAGGATGGAGCGCATTTTGTTTTGTAATATGCAATTTACTGCTACTTTTATAGATTCAAGAAAATTCAAACTTTTCCCCCCTTATACACTACATGCACATCAAAGCAGCTTAGCTTAAATATTGTGCTTATCTTTCATATCGGACAGCTTTGCCATCATATCAACCGCATCCACCGGCTTTGTAACCGGTTCGTCCTTTACCAGAGAACCATCACGGAACGAAATAATCCTCCGGGTATGCAGGGCTATATCCCGTTCATGGGTTACCAATACGATGGTTGCACCTTCTTTATTCAATCTTTGGAAAATAGCCATTATCTCTTCGCCGGAATGGCTGTCAAGGTTTCCGGTAGGCTCATCGGCAAGGATAATGGCAGGATTATTCACCAGTGCCCGGGCAATTGCCACCCTTTGCCTTTGTCCGCCCGAAAGCTCATTTGGTTTATGATGCATTCTGTCGGCCAGCCCCACTTTTTCCAATGCCAGTTCGGCTTTCTTGCGCCTTTTCCTGGCCGAAATACCACTATATATCATCGGTAGCTCCACGTTATGCAAGGCAGTAATCCTTGGAAGCAAATTAAACGACTGAAAAACAAATCCTATTTTTCGGTTCCTTATCCTTGCAAGTTCCCTGTCCCCCATGGTCGAAACATCCACACCATCCAATACATAGCTTCCCGACGTAACCCTGTCCAGGCAACCCAATATGTTCATCAGTGTAGATTTTCCCGAACCGGAAGGGCCCATTATGGCAACAAATTCGCCATTTTCTATATGGAGATTTACATCTACTAATGCTTTTACTTCTATGCTTCCGTTCTTGTAAATTTTAGTAAGATTCTTTGTTTTAATCATTTTTACCCCTACTTATCTTTTTTGTCTTCAATCAACCTGATACTTGTACCATCCTTTATCTTATCCGATGGATTTGAAATTATCTTATCCCCTTCTTTAATATTTCCCTTTATTTCAATAAATAAATCAGACTCTATTCCCGTCTCCACTTGTACTTCCTTGGCTTTGCCGTCTTCAAATACATACACCAATTTCCTATCCTCATCATCCTTCAGTACCTCATAGGGTACCACAATAGCATCGTTGGACTTGTCCGTAATAATTTTAGCATCTATGGAAAAACCGGGTTTAATTGACTCATCTTTATCCACCACTTCAATGATTACTTCCACAACCGTTTCATCAACATTACCCTGCCTCACCTTTGTTGCAGTTGAAGCAATTTTTTTGATCCTACCTTTATATATCTTATCCTTTTGCAATCCGTCTCCCGTAATCTCTACTTCCTGCCCAACCTTTACTTTGCCAATATCATACTCGCTCACATTTGCCTTTATAATGAGATTATAAATATCTGCCACGGTAAAAGCATGGGTACCTTCCATGACCTTTTGTCCTTCCACAATATTTACAGCAGTTACCGCTCCGTCAATGGGACTTATTATCTCTTCCTTTTGTTTAGACAGTTTTTCTTCCAACTCTTTTACTTTTAACTGGGCCAGTTTAATTTTATTTTGCTGTACTGCCAGTTCATTTTCCAGATTAACCTGCGCTTCTTCGTTTTTCTTTTTTATATTTTCCAAGCTGTTCCTGGCACGCTGCAGCTCCAGTTCCGCATTATCCAGTTCAGCCTGGCTTCTTTCCAGATCAACTAAAGAAATAGCCCCTTGTTCATACAATACTTTGTCCCTTGAATACGCTTCACGGGCTTTTTCCAGGGCCATCTCAGCCCTGTTTACATTTAATTCTGCTTCTGAAGTGTCCTGCAGCCTGTTTTGAGTTTTAATGTTTTCAAGAGCAAGCCTTTCTAAATCCAGGCTTATCCTTGCCTGTTCCAGCGCATTCTGCATATCTTCTATTTCCACAGAAGCTAAAACCTGCCCTTTTTTCACTACGTCTCCCTGTTTTACATATACCTTGTTTATCCTGGCATCTGCTTCCACGTAAACCAGCACACTATCTTCTTCCTGTACCAACCCGGACGTGGATACGTAGGAATAAATGTCCTGCTTCTTTGCATCCACTGCTCTGACGGGAATCCCTGCCTCATCTGCCCCGGTGTTTACAATATTTAATATTACAACAACAGATATGACCAATATGCCAATAAATCCAATTACTATTTTTTTCTTCAAAACCTTATCCCCCTTGCCTATCCCATTCTTTGTAACTGCGGAATTACAAGTAACACATTGAACGCCACTACAATAATTTTACCAAGCAGCCACGGTGTAAATACAATTAAGTAGGCCTTCACCTTTTTTATATTCTCCACTATGGAAATGCCCAGTGCAGCAATAATAAGTCCCCATAATGTAAAAATATTTATAGAGTTTAAGAGCCAAAATGTAAAACTTGTTTTTTCTAAAAAGGGAGTAAATAAGGACAGGCTAACATTCATTTTCGCAGCGCTGCCAGTTGCCACTAATAATACTGCCGAAATAATAGAACCAATTAAAGAAAATACATAGGTATTGGCAAAAACCGATAAATCCTTTTTAAAATTCCCTTCACCAACAAAAATCATGGAAAGCAAACGGCAAAGGCCGGCCATTACAACCCACCCCAAAATCACAGATAATATGCCCAAGGGAATGGTTATGAATAAAGGCTGCTGAACATTTTGTTGCTGGAAAGCCGGATGGTCCGGTGTTACACCCATAAGCTCCAGGCTATATGCACTGATAATATCCATGTAAGGCATCATAGCATAGGTTGTGACACCTACAACAATGGACATGATGATGAATGGAAAAAGAAAAGTCGGCTTATCTTTTATCTCTTCAAAGGATTTAGCCGGTTCAAAAATGACGCCAAAAAACTTTTTTACTGCACCATACTTACCAATCACTTCTTTATTTACCTCATTCACAAAAAATCCCCCCACTTATTTAGTTTATACACATACATACGTATTGTATTAGAGATAGTTTGAAATAATTCATTTATTCACATTTCTTTCAATTATAACATAGTATAATACTAAAAAATAGTATAATTTTATATTTGGCTATATTCCTGTGACCAACACGCTATAATATTATGCGTGTTGTTAAAATAGGTCGTGAGGGCATAATGCTCTTCACGGCCGTTTTATGTAATTAACAGTTTTTTTATAATGATGGCGTTCAACCCTTTGTTTTGTTACTTTTCACTCTTATGGACGTAAGAAGGTCATTATGGTATCATAATATTACATGTGTTTTCAATATAATTAGCAAGGTATGGGGATGATATCATGACTACACAAGAAATAAGAAACATATCCCGGCAAATAGAAAATAAATTAATAAGCATACGCCGTAAATTACACATGCATCCGGAACTGGCTTTTGAGGAAGCAGAAACCTCAAGGTTTATTTGTAATTATCTAAAAGAATTGGGTATCGAAGTAACGGACAATATTGCAAAAACGGGTGTTGTAGGATTGATACGCAGTGGATACCCGGGAAAAACCATTGCACTGAGGGCAGATATGGATGCTCTCCCTATTTTAGAAGAAAACAACTGCGCTTATGCGTCCACTATACCGGGAAAAATGCATGCCTGCGGTCACGATGTACATGTTACCTGCCTATTAGGTGCTGCGGAAGTATTAATGCGCTTAAAGGATAAGATAAAGGGAAATATTAAGCTAATATTTCAGCCGGCAGAGGAAGGCGCCGGTGGTGCACTGCCTATGATAGAAGAAGGTATACTGTCCAATCCTTCGGTGGATGCCTGCATTGCCGCCCACGTATGGCCGGAAGTACCGGTTGGCAAGATAGAAGTAAAACAAGGGCCGATCATGGCCTCCCCCGACGATTTTGAACTGATTATCAAGGGAAAAGGAGGGCATGGTGCCGAGCCCCATGCTACAGTCGACCCCATATCCATTGGATGCCAGGTGGTAAATGCTCTTCAGACCATTGTCAGCCGCCGGATGGACCCCCTAATGCCCGCAGTAATCTCCATATGTTCTTTCCAATCGGGTAGCTGTACAAATGTCATTCCGGACATTGCCGTCTTAAAAGGAACTGCAAGGACCTTTGACCCGGCCATGAGAAAAAAAATGGCCGATATGATTGAAGAAATTGCAGGGGGAATAATCAAAGCGATGGGAGGGGACTATGAATTAAATTATCGTTACCTGTATCCCCCCACAATCAATGATTCTACCATTACAAATATGCTGGCAGCTTCCGCAGTAAAAATTGTAGGTGCGGAAAATGTATTATGGTCAGAGAAACCTTCCATGAGCGGCGAAGACTTTGCCTATTTTGCAGAAAGGGTGCCTTCCAGCCTATTTCGTCTGGGTTGCAGTAATCCTGCCAAAGGTATAAGCGCATCTCTCCACAGCCCCACCTTTGACGTGGACGAAAAATGTATTGCCATTGGCACATCGGTATTGGCACAATTTGCATTGGATTTTTTAAACCAATAGAAAATACAGGCATGTACTGCTTGCCTGTATTTCATTGGTTTATCATTTTTTCAAATTCCTGCTCGTTTATTATTTTTATACCGAGCTTTTTTGCCTTGTCCAGCTTGCTTCCGGCTTCTTCCCCTGCCAATACAAAAGTAGTTTTTTTAGATACACTGCTTGTTACTTTTCCGCCATATTTTTCTATAATGCTCGTTGCCTCGTTCCGCGTGTACTTTTCAAGAGTACCGGTAAGTACAAAGGTATACCCTTTAAAACGGTTATCCGCCGAATCATTTGTCGCCAGCTTGCTTAAGTTCACCCCGGCTTTTCTCAGCTTTTCTATTGTATCCTTTGTTTGTTCTTGTTTAAAAAAGTTAACCACGCTTTTTGCCATCTTTTCTCCAATTTCGTGTATCTGCACTATTTCCTCTACCGGAGCCTGCATTAGCCTGTCCATAGAACCAAAATGGTCCGCAAGAAGCGCTGCAGCCCTCTGCCCGATATGGCGGATACCCAAAGCATAAATAACATTTTTTAAGTCTCTTTCTTTTGATTTATCTATAGCATCCAAAAGGTTTCTGGCAGATTTTTCTCCCATCCTGTCCATGTTCTTAACATCTTCAAAATTCAAATAATACAGGTCAGCCGCACCCTTTATCAGGTTTCTGTCCAGCAATTGCTCTATAATGGCAGGACCCAGGCCGTCTATGCCCATTGCATCCCTGGAGGCAAAATGTATAATATTCCGTAATAATTGGGCAGGGCATTCAATACCCGTACATCTGGTTACTGCTTCTCCTTCTTCCCGTACCACCTGGGCACCGCATACGGGACAGGTTTCAGGCATAAAAAATTCCTTTTCATCCCCTTTTCTCTTTTCAAATACCACTTCCACGACCTCAGGGATAATATCTCCTGCCTTTTGCACCAACACCGTATCCCCTACGCGGATGTCCTTTTGCCGTATGTAATCTATATTGTGCAAGGTAGCTCTGCTTACCGTTGTACCTGCCAGTCTTACAGGTTCAAGGACCGCATTAGGTGTCAGGGCACCCGTCCTTCCCACTTGTACAAATATTTCCTTTATTTTTGTTTCCTTTTTCTCGGCAGGGAATTTATATGCCACCGCCCAGCGGGGACTCTTTGATGTACTTCCCAGTTCCTCCCTTTGGGCCAGCATATTAACCTTTACCACGGCCCCGTCAATTTCAAAGGGAAGCATACCCCTTTCTTCTCCAAGACGCATTATTTCTTTATATACCTGCTTTATATCATTAAACACATTATAGGTAGGAATAACTTTAAACCCCTGGGATTTTAAGTAATCCAATGTTTCCACATGGGTATTAAACTGTCTTCCACGCACCTGTTGAATGTTAAATACATAAATATCCAAGGGCCTTCTTGCGGTTATTTTAGGGTCCAATTGACGAAGGGAACCGGCAGCCGCATTTCTTGGATTGGCAAATAAGGGCTGCTCCAATGCCTCCCTTTTATCATTTAGTTTTATAAAATCGTCCCTTGATATAAATACCTCACCCCGCACTTCAAGATAGGGTATGTTTTCTTTCAAGCGCAGGGGTATGGTTCTTATTGTCTTTAAATTTTGTGTTACATCCTCCCCGGTAATTCCATCACCGCGGGTAGAGCCCCTTACAAAGACACCGTTTTCATATTCCAGGGATACGGATAATCCGTCAATTTTCACTTCCACCACATATTCTACCGGCTGGAAACCCAAGGCAGTCCTGACACGGTTATCAAATTCATACAACTCATTTTCATTAAAAACATCCGTCAGGCTCTGCATAGGCACTTCATGGATAACGGTTTCAAATTCTTTAAGGGGTTTACCGCCAACCCTTTGGGTAGGCGAATCGGGAGTGAGCAATTCGGGAAACTGCCTTTCCAGCTCCTCCAGTTCTCTCAACATAATATCATACTCAAAATCGCTTATTTCCGGATTATCTTCAACATAATATTTTTGATTATGATATTCTATAATTTCCCTTAGTTCTTCAATTCTCTTTTTTGCTGAATCTATATCCATACAACTTCCTCCAATAAAAAAGATGGTATTCATATTATACCATCTTTTTTCAAGTATACAACAAAAGTCAATTCATTGTAATCACTATGGAAGTATATCAACAATTGCTGTAGGATCATTGGTATCAATCCCATGTACATTAATATATTGTTCAGGCACATTACCTACAATAATTGTTTCCGCTACAGGAACGGTAGTGACAACTTCTGCCGACACTTTTGCTATCGGCAATAAAACTGCCACATAGGTATGTACATGAAGGGATATTTCATGCTTGGTCTGATTTATGCCTGCACCATTAAAAGTGCTTTTAAAATCTGCCTGTGTGGTACCCACTGGAACCACCCGGACAGGTATCCGAGGACCAAATCCGGAAAAAATTTGATTATCAAAAGCATTTCCAAGAGGTACGTGAATTTTTACTGAATCAAGAGATGCAATTTTTTGCTGTATGCTCATGGAAATATCGGCTTTTATCTGATTCATTTTAACTATATTTGCCTGAAGCGCAGTGATTTGCCCTGCATTATCCTTTTGAAAAAACACTAAATCTTCATATTGTAAATTACTTTCCGCAATCTTTTCGTTTACCGCTTCAGCAATCGCTTCCGTAGCAATGTACTTTGCCCTTGCTTCTGCAATGGATATAACTGTTGGCTTAATCTTCCTGTTAAACAAGGAAAAAGAATAAATAATGATTAACAGTATTACTCCAATAACGAGATATGTATTATAACTTTTTTTATAACTTTTTCTCCTTTTCCTTCTACAGCCAAACCTATATCTAAATCCCCTATACGCCCACGCTCTCATAAACAGCCCTCCCAAATTATCATATGATAATGGGAGAGAATTGCTACTTAAAGTTGCAATTTTTTTTACAAATATTAAATAAAAGGAGGAATATTCCCCCTTTCTGTAATGTCAGCCTTCTATGATTTTTATATAAACCCTCCTATGCCTTGGCCCGTCAAATTCGGTAAAATATATCCCCTGCCAAGTGCCCAGTAAAAGATCGTTATTATTTATAATTATTTCTTCGCTAAAACCCATTAAACTTGCCTTTATATGCGCAGCTGAATTGCCTTCAAAATGCCTATACCTGTCATCAAAAGGTATTACTTTATTTAACTCCATGAGTATATCCGAAACCACATCCGGATCGGCATTTTCATTGATTGTAATACCTGCCGTTGTATGAGGAATAAATATATAACAAATCCCTTCTTTTACACCGCTCTTTTTTACAGCATCGCGAACCTTAGCCGTAATATCTATGAATTGTGTTCGATTTGTGGAATGAACTCCTATTTCAATTAACACACAACATCACCCCATGTCCTCCTGTGCGAGCGTGGGCAATTACACCTGGGAATCAGCCTATTCTTCTTCCTCTTCCTCAGGCATATCCCAGTTGTGATACACGTTTTGCACGTCATCATTGTCTTCCAGCACATCAATCAACTTCCGCATTTTTATTGCATCTTCTTCGCTCAGTTTTATGGTAGTTTTAGGAATCATGGTTACTTCTGCAGATGCGAAAGTAAAACCTTTTTTCTCCAAGGCATCTCGGACTGATGAAAAACTATCCGGATCGGTTATGATTTCGTAATACTCATCTTCTGCAGAAAAATCTTCTGCTCCCGCTTCCAGTGCCTCCATCATAAGCGTATCCTCATCCACGGAGCCATCCTTTTCAATAATAATAACTCCTTTTTTATCAAACATCCAGGATACACATCCGTTTGCTCCAAGATTACCTCCGTATTTATCAAAATAATGCCGCATATCGCCGGCAGTCCTATTTTTATTATCCGTCATTGTCTCTACAATTACGGCAACTCCTGAAGGGCCGTACCCTTCGTACGTTATTTCTTCATAATTTGCTCCGCCCAATTCACCCGATGCTTTTTTAATACTTCTCATTATATTTTCATTTGGCATATTATTGGCTTTTGCCTTTGCAATTACATCTTTAAGCTTTGAATTATTTTCCGGGTCAGGGCCACCCTCACGAACGGCTACAGCAATTTCCCTGCCTATCTTTGTAAATATTTTAGCCTTTTGAGCATCTGTTTTTTCTTTCCTATGCTTAATATTAGCCCATTTCGAATGACCTGCCATTTTCTATCACACTCCTCCTTAACTACCCATTTATTGTAACATATAATGAGATGGGTCCGCAACAGGAAACATTATAATAATGGGTACAGGTTTTACGCAAAAGTTACCCCCCTTCATAAAAAGGGGGGACAATATATTGAGCGAGGAAGAGGCTTTATAAAATTAACAAATACAGGGTACTACGAAATCTCAGACACATTTGACAGTGGTGTCATACTGCTATTTTCCAGGTCCTGTCCTTCCCATACAAACACTTTTGCTTTATAACCTGTCACATCCTCCGGTAATATGAATCCGGCATTCATTTCTTCAGTGCTTCCTGCAACAATCTGTTTTGAAATGTAGGATACATTTACCATCCTACCTTCTGGATCGTACAATGCCAGGATCACCAGAACCTGGTAGTCTTCACTGCCGTTGTTTTTCGCATTCACTTTTGCGTCCAGCACCTTGTTGGGAATTAGGTATTCCATATTGAATTCAGTGCCAATATTGAAAACATTATCACCGGCACCTTCTACAGGTACAACCACAGCGCCAAGTATTTCTGAATCATCATAAATAACAATAGCATAATTTGATCCAGGAACAACATCGCTGCCTTTGACACTTATTGTCGCTTTGCCGTTCTCGAATGTTGCGGAAACCAATGAAACGCCATCTTTTACTAAAAATGCTTTGCAACCGTCAGGGACATCCGCCCTGACAGTGATATCTGCATCACACCCTGTTACTAAGCTCTCCACCGGAGCCAGGCTTATCTTCGTACCTACGCTAGTTATGTCTTCGTAGGAATAGTCGGACACGTACTCATACAGTTTAACACGGCTGACTTCTGCATACTGTTCCAGG
The DNA here is from genome assembly GCA_012735465.1 of Clostridiaceae bacterium. Taxonomy (GTDB): domain Bacteria; phylum Bacillota; class Clostridia; order SK-Y3; family SK-Y3; genus JAAYHJ01. Next base: position 40,267 of record JAAYHJ010000031.1, on the reverse strand, counting down.
GGACCCGTACCTCCCTGTCCAACAAAACCGGCTTCGTTCCCATGCAGCGCGTAAGTGTAATTACTGGAACCGGTATGGAGGAACAGTGTCGTTTCTCCCGTCTCCGGGTCTATACCGGTGTTAAACCATACTGCGCGGTCCAAGTCATTATCTCCGATGGTTGCGTCAGTGCGTAAAGGAGCCGTCATATCACTGCTCGTATCACGCCACATGATATATGGAGAAATAGAGCTGCCGTGAACCAGGCATTGCAACAAGTACCCGGTGTATCCGTTTTCCTTTGTATATGGTCCCGGGTCAGGGCTGGTTCTTTCCCAAAAGATAAATCTGATATTATCCGGGATTGGGTTCGGTGCTACAATAATGTCGTTTTCTATTGTTACAGCAGTACCTGCAAGCCCTCTCTTGGCGTTGGTTACACCTCCGGTCGCCGGCACAGTTGCTACATTCTTATTTGTCAGGGCCAGGCCTGAATTTACCGAGACAACTATATAAGTCTTATCAGTCTCAATGGTTTTGGCCAACTTCCAATAATTTTCCGGGATATTGAAGTCTGTGACCCGTGCCGGAGCAATTGGAGTCCAATTTTGGTCCCAGACAGACTTCTTAAGCTTCAATGTTTTCAGATAATTGGTATCCAATTTACTATCCGTTCTGATGGTAAATGTGCCACTTGCATGCTTTGGCAAGGGTGAGAACTCCTTGCTGTTTAGCATTACCAGTTTACCGTCCTCCAGGTTATAAAACTCCTGGAACAGCTTGAAACTGCTTTCACCATCGCTGAAGCGGATATTGACGGTTGAGCGGTATCCCGTATCCGGATAGTTTTGGTCAATATCCCACGTGGCGGTCATATGCCCAAAGTTTATCGTATAAGATGTATATGCATCAGGGGATTCTTTCCAGGCTATCTTTACCGCTGCAACACATGGCTTTCCTGCGCTCACTGCTCCATCTGCAGGGTTTAGAGTGACACTTACGTCAACATCATCGGCCGGGTACGGATGTGTAATATTCTCTGCAGAAAAAGCAATATTTGACACGGTCTTTGGAACGTTTACATCAAATTCTGTTTTATTTCCAACATTGAAAACCTCGCCTCCAAATTCAAAGGACGTAAGCTTTGGCGGCTGCACATCAAGGCCGAGGTATTGCTCCGGATTTACTATAGCCCAATAGGCTTCCTTGGGCTGACGACTTGAGTCAAACGGCAAAGGATAACCACCGCTGCGCCAGCTATTGTTATCGGCAACACCCCAAAATGTAACTCGTTCTATGTAATCAGCGTATTTCTTAAATAGCATGAACAGCTTGGCATACACTTCTGCCTGCTCCTTTAACTGCTGCTCGGTAGGACGAACGAATAATGAAGTACCGTTAATTTGTACGTCTAATTCAGTTATGCTTATCCGACAACCGGTCTCAATATATATCTTCAAGCATTTCTCCAAATTATCTATATTGAGCCTGGTACTGTAATGTGCCTGTATGCCAATACCCTCAATGAGTTTCCTGCCGTTTGCCTCGGGGTGTTCTTTTGCATATCTTTCATTGAGCTCCTTGACCATTGAAGCAATCGCAATTGCTTTGTTGGGCAGTTCTTCATCGTTAAAATCATTGTAATACAAAACCGCATCCGGGGCAGCTTCACGGGCAAATAAGAACGCATCATAGATATAATCCCAACCATTGCCGCCATTGGCATAAGCTTGATACCATCTTGACGGCCGTTCCGGTGGATTAATGCTGGAGCGAAGCGCATTACGCCAGTCGGTCGGGTTTTCGGGATTGTCCCTCATCGCCTCATTAACCACGTCCCAGGCATCAAGTTTATAAGGTCCTTCACTATAGTGCCCGGCAATCGTATGAATATACCTTCTCAGGCTTTCCCTTGCCTCGGCATAGTTCTGACCACTCGGCGGCCAGCCGGAAGACTGGTTGTGCCAGGCAAGTGCGTGCCCAATCGCATAGAAACCGTCTGCTTTAACTTGAGTTAACATATTATCTGCAGCTGTAAATGACGGTTCCCTGGTTGAGTCAGGCCATATGTAGTCAGGCTTGGTATTGTTTTCCGGCGTCAGGGCATTATAGTGAAACTTTATAAAATTATACTTTTCCGTATTGGTTAAGTCGCTGGGATTTATGACATTACCGATAAGGAAATAATCCTTGTATACTTCTTTAAGCGACATAACCTCTTGCGCTGCAGTGTTTATAAACGGAATTGATGTAAAGGTAATAAGAAAGGCCAATAAAAATGTCAAGACCTTCTTAGATGTTTTTTCAAGTAGATCACTCCTTTCATCCCAAACTAAACACATGCCAAGACTACCTCATGATACACTATGCCCCTTCCTCAAATCCCGATATCTATGTTAGATTTATAAATATATTTCCTGATATAAATATTTGTTCAATTCTTTAGCATTTAATACTGTTCCTTATAATTTTGTGTTATTATATCAATATCGCTATAACCTGTAAATATAATACTTTTTATTAAATAGTACTATATTGTCCATAAACATGCTAATATTACTTATAAACATATTTTCCCATGGTAAATATTTGTACAATATTGTTATTTTAAACAATCTTAACTTTTTCAGTAAAAACCTATTACAAAAAGCCTTAGCCTTATGTACAGCACTAAAAAGCCTGCTTACGTAAAACAAAATAAGCAGGCTTTTAAAAAATATACTATAAGAGTAGCAACGCAGCAATTACCAGGTCCATCAAAAAGTCGTTGTTTATGCGGCTGAGCCCCCTGTACGGGCTGGTTCGGATTGCTGCACCATTGTATATTTGTTCGGTCCTGGTAAGCCTTCCAAAAGAAAACAGCCCATACCCATATTCTTCATCCCTTCCCACTGGACCAAGATCCTCCGAGTAAATATGGAGCAACAGCCTTATCTCTTCCGGCGTCAATCGCCTTTTATAACGTATCCTTCCCTTGGCTTGCAGTATTGCAACAGCACCGGTAATTATGGGCGTAGCCATGGATGTACCGCTCAATGTAGCATAACTATTGTTTTTATAGCATGAATATATTTCCTTTCCTGCAGCGGCAATTTCTGCAGCAGGTCCTACAGAGCTGAAATCCGCCCTTCTTTTGTTTAAATCGACTGCAGTTACAGCAATGGTTTCAGCAAATTTAGCAGGATAACCTATCGTATCACCCTTGCCGCCCTTGCTTAAACCTTCGTTCCCGGCAGCACATATCATTGTGATATTATTGGCATAAGCCTGGGAAATAATTTGTTGGTATTCCCTGGTGGCCGTATCCGATGAAAAGGACATATTTATCACATCTACATCCTTCTCAATCATCCATTCGATACTCTTGCGTATTGATTCAAAATTAGCCGTACCGTTTTTGTCAAAGGCTTTTGCAATATACAGGTCTGCTTCAGGGGCTACGCCAATAATTCCCTTACCGTTCTGCTCTGCAGCAATGATACCTGCAACATGTGTCCCATGACCGTTTTCGTCATTTACATCCTTTCTGTCGGAAGTGGTAAAATTCACATAATCTTTTATCCTACCCTTAAGGTCATCGTGGTTAAGGTCAATACCCGTATCAATGACACCCACTTTTATACCTTTTCCTTTTGTTTCACTCCATTCCAAAGGGGCACCTACCATTTCTACGCCATAATCAATGACTTCTCTTCGTTGGGTTGGTCTTACATCTAAAACTTTAAAGTCGCTAATCTTTACCGTCACAATAATCCCCCCATTTTAACCATAAACCCATTCGTATGGCAGATTGTGTTTTGTAAAATAAAAACCTGCTATATAATATGCACTTTATGGTAATATTGACAGTGCACATTACATGCAGGTCATGTTAAAATGAAGGGATTAATAATTAATTCTCAGTCCTTTTGGATAATGATTCTTAAGTACACCTTCTACAACTTTTCCCCATCCCAGCGAAAAACCATTAACCATAACCGCTGTCCAGCCCCTTGGTGCGGAAACATCCAATGTTTCACCTTTCAAATAGGACATAATTTCGGGACAATCCGGTCCAAAATTGATTTTTCTTATAAAATCATCGTATTCAAGGGCCATGGCCAGGGAATGGGACGGCTCAAACCTGTCCTTCTTTATGAGCCCAAGGTGCAGGCCTGGTTTCAATACTCTGAGGCTTCCCAGCGGTGGAAGACCTTCGGGCACTATATAAACATCGTTCTTAAAAAAATGTAAAGGCGTATCATAGGAAATATTCAGATTGTTCTTTTCAAATTCCTTATACAGCAGAACATTTTTATTATGTCCTCTATCATGCCCTCTTATATTTACGAAAGCCATGGATTTCCCTTCCGGAACCGGCTTTTTTTCCATCAATGCAATAAAATGCCCTTCACCTTTTTGCCTATGGGGCCATATTCTCCTGCATTTTTTCAATTCATCCCTTCCACCTATCCAATCGGGACGTCCTTTTCCCAAATCCTCAAAACCGACTATATCACATATTTCCATGTTACTGCGTAGTTGAAGGAAATTTTCTATAACCCCTTCATTTTCTTCCGGAGAAAAGGTACATGTAGAATAAACCAGCTTCCCCCCCGGCTTTAGCATCTTTTCAGCTTCCAGCATAATCTTAAGCTGTCTTTTGGCACAGGAAAAAGGTAATTCTTCCTTCCATTCCAGGCATACTTTAGGGTCCTTTCTGAACATACCTTCCCCGGAACATGGCGCATCCACCAATATCTTATCAAAAAACTCTGTAAATACTTTTGATAGCCTGTCAGGGGATTCGTTTGTAATTACTGCATTTCTAACACCAAATCGTTCCATATTTTGTACAAGGACAGAAGCCCTTGAAGAAATAATCTCGTTTGAAACAAGCAGTCCTTGTCCTCTTAAACAACAGGCAATTTGAGTGGACTTGCCGCCAGGTGCAGCACATAAATCCAGTACCTTTTCACCCGGCTTTACCTGAAGGGCTTGAACTGCTGCCATTGCAGAAGGTTCCTGAATATAATACAACCCTGCATAGTGATAGGGATGCTTACCGGGAGTATCGTCCTCCCGGTAATAAAAGCCTTCCTTTGCCCAGGGCACCTGTTCAAGCTCAAAAGGCGAGATTTCCTTGAAACGCTCAGCATCCAGTTTTAACGTGTTAACCCTTAATGCAGAATACTTTGGTTTACTGTATGCATCATAAAAAAGCTCATACTCATCCTTTAGCAGACCCTTCATCTTATTCAAAAAATCCCTTGGCAAGTCCATTTAATCACCTGCTTTTGATTATTATCAGACTATTATTAATAACTGCTTGTCTTATTTTTTACTTCTTCCAATATTTTATCAATAAATTCATCCACCGACTGGGTACCCAGGTCCCCTTCCTTCCTGGATCGTACGGCAACCGAACCGGATTCCATTTCCTTTTGTCCTACTACCAGCATATAAGGTACTTTTTCCAACTGCGCTTCCCTTATCTTATAACCTATCTTTTCATTCCTTGCATCCACTTCCACACGGATACCCTTTTGATCCAATTGTTTTTGCAGCATAAAAGCATAGTCATGGTATTTATCAGCTATAGGAAGTATCTTAACCTGTACCGGTGCAAGCCAGGTGGGGAATGCCCCTGCATAGTGCTCGGTTAATATTGCAATAAACCGTTCTATGCTTCCAAATACAACCCTGTGAATCATAACCGGCCTGTGTTTTCCGCCATCTGCCCCAACATACACAAGCTCAAACAGCTCAGGCATCTGGAAATCCAGCTGAATTGTACCGCACTGCCAGGTTCGTCCAATGGAATCTTCCAGGTGAAAATCAATCTTGGGCCCATAGAAGGCTCCGTCTCCCTCGTTTATTTTAAATTCCATTCCCTTTTCAATTAAAGCCTCACGCAGAGCATTCGTGGCAATCTCCCATTGTTCTTCACTGCCCACGGACTTTTCCGGTCGGGTGGACAGTTCCACATGATACTTGAAACCAAAAATACCATAAAAGTAATCAATAAGATTAATAACGTTTACAATTTCTTCTTTTATCTGTGAAGGTAGCATAAAGATATGGGCATCATCCTGTGTAAAACATCTCACCCTCATAAGACCGTGCAAAGCGCCGGATAATTCATGCCTATGAACCAATCCCAGCTCCGCCAATCTTTGGGGCAGGTCCCTGTAAGAATGCATACGTCTCTTATATACCAATATCCCGCCGGGACAGTTCATAGGCTTAATTGCAAAATTGACATCATCTATTTTGGTAAAGTACATGTTTTCCTTGTAGTGGTCCCAATGCCCCGAACGGTGCCATAGTTCTTCATTAAGGATAATAGGGGTTTTTATTTCCTGGTATCCCCATTTCTTATGCTCTTCCCTCCAAAAATCTTCCAATATATTCCTTAATACCATTCCCTTTGGCAAAAAGAACGGAAAACCAGGGCCTTCTTCAAGGATGGTAAATAAGTCCAATTCCCGGCCCAGCTTTCTATGATCCCTTTTCTTAGCTTCTTCCAAACGATTTAAGTATTCATCCAGTTCGCTTTTTTTGGTAAAAGAGGTACCATAAATACGCTGCAGCATTTTATTTTTTTCATTACCGCGCCAGTAAGCACCGGCCACATTAAGCAGCTTGATCGCCTTTACCTTTCCTGTGGAAGGAATATGGGGACCGGCGCATAAATCCACAAATTCTCCCTGCTTATAAAAGGAAATCACGGCATCTTCAGGAAGATCGCGGATTAATTCCACCTTGTATATTTCCCCTCTATCCTCCATATATTTAATTGCTTCTTCCCTGGGCAATTCAAACCTTTCCAGTGGAAGGTCTTCTTTAATAATTTTTTTCATTTCCTCTTCAATCTTTTCCAAGTCTTCAGTTGTAAACGTCACATCCGAATCAAAGTCGTAGTAAAATCCATTTTCAATGGCCGGACCTATGGCAAGCTTGGTATTGGGATACAGCCGTTTTACTGCCTGTGCCAGTATATGAGAACTGGTATGCCTAAAGGCATCCTTTCCGCCTTCATCATCAAAAGTCAGTATACTTACTTCACAATCCTTTTCCAGCCGATAGGATAGATCCCTAACTTTTCCGTCCACCATTCCTGCAAGGGCAACCCTCGCCAAACCGGCACTTATATTTTCCGCAACTTCCTTTATGGTTACACCCTGAGGAAACTCTTTAACAGAACCATCTTTTAACCTAACATTCATATCTGCCTCTTCCTTTCCAAAAAATTTTATATAATAATATGATAAACTAAAAACTCTCGTCCCTTGATTAAGGGACGAGAGCTGTCTCCCGCGGTTCCACCCTAATTGAAAACCCACTCACATCCTAAATAAAAAACATTATTTAGGATCGATGATAACGGAATCACCAAAAAGCTCCAAGGTGGTTTTCGGTTATACATACCTAGCAACACTTCCAGCTATTGTGTCGCCTCTCTGAAGGCTGTTTATAACCTACTCTTCTCTTCATCGCTTTAGCCCATATCCTGTTTTCTATTTTATTGATATTATAATTTTTACAGGTAGGATTGTCAAGGATAAAAAGACTCACAATAACTTAATATTTTTAAGTGTTACATCAATGGTTTCATGCTTCACAGAAGTTGCATCAAATTTCATTAGTGAAAAAACAATTTGTATGCAGAAGCCTATTCCAAAAGCGCTAATAATGGTTCCTATTCCAACAGGTCCACCTAACATCCATCCAATCAAAACAACAGAAACCTCAATAATTCCACGGCATATGCCTACGGAAAGTCTTGTTTTCCGCTCCATAGCAACCATAAGGCTATCCCTTGGTCCTGCTCCAAAACCCGAATTGATATAAAAATAAGAACCAAAGGAAATGGTGAAAAGGCCTATTATCATCAATATTATTCCCGAAACTAATCCGCTCATTTGAGGAACTAAATTAAACGCCAGCAACAAATCGATAAAAACACCAATAACAAATATGTTCAAAACAGTACCCAAGCCAAGTTTCTCGCCCATAATCACTACTAAAATGCAAATGAGCAGCCCTACAATAATTGAAACATTGCCAATGGTCATACCAATCGTTTTGCCTATGCCCCAGTGGAAAACCTCCCACGGTGCAAACCCTAGATTTGCCTTCATGGTAAATACAATTCCCAGTGCATACAAGAACAAGCCTATCATAAGGTGCATGAATCTTTTTACAAAAGTAGCCATATCCGTTTCTCCTATTCCATTAATGAATTTTCATAATATTATTTCTAAGTATAATAGAGGTAGTTTTTGTTTTTGTCAATAAAAGTTTACCATAAACGGACGTGCTTTTCATGTGATTTAGCCCAAGTTTTTAACCTTTTCGGTGAATTTCTTTTATTTCCGTATTTGACTTTCATAAATGTATTGCAGAATGGTTAAAAGTTTTTTATGATATTTTTGTTTAAAATATGCCTTTTTGTAAAGGGAGCATATATTTTGCGTTAAATATCCAATTATCCGTAATAAAGGAGGCTATAATATGAGTTTTAAAAATAAGGTTTGCGTTGTTACCGGTGGTGCAAACGGTATTGGTTTTACTATTGCCCATGAGTTTGCAAAAGCAGGATCAAGTATTGCAATTATTGACTTGGATAAAACAGCCGGAGAAAAGGCAATAAATGACATAATAAAATATGGAGTTGAAGGATTGTTCGTATGTGGAGATATTGCTGAAAAAGATACCCTCGAAGCCTTTGCTGATAAAGTGATTGATAAATTCGGCAAGATAGACTATCTTATTAACAATGCTTGCATAACCCGTAAAGGTATTATCAGCGGCTGCGAATACGATGATTTTAATTATGTACTTAAGGTAGGGGTAACGGCTCCCTATATGCTTTCAAAATTATTCTTAAATCACTTTAATACCGGAGGGGCTATTGTAAATATTGCTTCCACAAGAGCTTTCATGTCCCAGCCGGATACGGAAAGCTATACTGCTGCAAAGGGCGGTATTTTAGCCCTTACCCATGCCCTTGCCATAAGCCTTGCAGGAAAAGTACGGGTTAACAGCATAAGCCCGGGTTGGATTGATGTTAGTAAGAATAATAAATATTCATACAGCATATCCGACCATATCCAACATCCCGTACGTCGCATCGGAAATCCCATGGACATAGCACGCACCGCGTTATTCTTATGTGATGAAAACAATGGGTTTATTACAGGAGAAAACATAACGGTGGATGGGGGCATGACAAAACAAATGATATACCATGGGGATTACGGTTGGAAATATAATGAATAATTGAAAAAGAGCCAAGGGCCATACCGTGTCACTTCCTTATCGTTATTGAACAACGCTAATTACGAAATCCTTACCTGAATATTTTTATATCCATGGGCAAAATATACTTATAGTCATGCGTTATATCTAAATCAAAGGAGTGATTTACATGGTCCAAGGCTCAAACAAATATTTTAATAAACCACCCCAGTCCTATTGGCTGGCATCCACTGACACCACAAACCATCCTGCCTTGAGTGAAGACATAAAAGTGGATATAGCTATTGTGGGAGGGGGAATGGCAGGCATTTCCTGTGCCTATTTACTTGCTAAAGAAAATTTTAAAATTGCTGTCCTCGAAGCCGATCGGATTTTACGGGGTACAACAGGGCATACCACTGCCAAGATAACTTCGCAGCACGGTTTAATCTATAACAAAATAAGAACCCAGATGAGTGAAGAATTTGCAAAACAGTACGCTGACGCCAATGAATCGGCAATACGATTAATAAAAAACATATCCAAAGACCTTAATATAGACTGTGATTTTACCGGTCAATCGGCATATGTCTTTACGCAACAGGATGAGTATGTACAGGAGATTATCAACGAAGCAAAAGTAGCCTCTGGTTTGGGAATTAAAGCCAAATATACTGAAGATATACCCTTGGACATCCCCGTAAAGGCAGCCGTGGTCTTTGAAGATCAGGCACAGTTTCATCCCCTGAAGTATCTCCTGGCTATTTCAGAGGAGATCGTCAAGAAAGGTGTTAACATATACGAACAAAGCAGGGCTGTGGATATTGAAGAAGGCAGCTCTTATTATGTAATTACCACTCAACAGGGGAAAAAAGTAACCGCCGAAAAGGTGATAATTGCATCCCATTATCCTTTTTACAATAAACCGGGCATGTATTTTTCCAGAATATATACTGAAAGGTCCTATGTTGTAGCAATTAAGGCTAAAGAAAAATACCCCGGCGGAATGTATATAACTGCTGAAGAACCGGGAAGGTCCTTGCGATACCAGAATACGGACAACGGTGAACTTATACTAATCGGCGGTGAGCATCATAAAACCGGTCAGGGAAAAGACACTATCAAGCATTATGAAGCCTTGGTAGATTTTTCAAAGACCAATTTCACTGTTGAAGATATTCCTTACCGATGGTCCACACAGGACTGCATGACGCTGGATGGCATACCTTATGTAGGACATTATACATCAAAAACGCCAAATTTGTATATTGCCACCGGTTTTGGGAAGTGGGGCATGACCAACAGCACGGTCTCGGCAATGATTCTCAGGGATTTAATTGTTCATGGCAAAAGCCAGTGGGAAGATGTATATAATCCTTCCCGCAGCACAATTGCAGCATCTGCTAAAAATTTCATACTGGAAAATGCAAATGTTGTTAAAGAGCTTGTGGAAGGCAAGCTTTCGTCCTTGCCCAGTGATATTGAGATCAATCCGGGAGAAGGAAAAGCAGTTAAAGTTGACGGTCAAAGGGTTGGTGCATATAAGGATGATCAAGGCAAGCTTCATCTGGTCAATACCACGTGCACGCACATGGGCTGTGAACTAAACTGGAATTCTGCTGAAAAAACCTGGGACTGCCCTTGCCATGGTTCCAGATTTTCATATGACGGAGAAATAGTAGAAGGCCCGGCTGTTGAACCATTGAGCAAAAACAATGATGTAAATACCATTGAAAAGTTGATAAAAGATGATTATTAAACTAAAAAACGACATTCATCACCCTTCTGTTGGTTGGGAGATGAATGTCGTTTTACACATCGGCTCATAAATTTTCTCGCCTTTTTTATAATTTCGTATATAGTTAACTTAGTTTTCCAAAATAAATTGATTTTAACATTATTTGTATTATCTTTCAATGTATTAACCAAAAAGCATTTTGCTTTGTTGCACTTTTATGATGCAGATTTCTATACAATAAATTAACCTATTTTTCTATTTTTAATTAAATGTATTGTATTTAATTAGAAATCAAAGTATAATTTAATTATATTAAAAAATATTGGTATTGTTTTGGAGGTTAATAGTATATTGGGCTGATTAGTGTATATTACAAATCGCCTTGGTAGTTATTAGGAAGGAGGAATGTGGAATTAACATCTCTCAAAGGTATGATTTTAATTAATTAAGAGTTCACGCTTCATATTATTAAAAGAGGAAGTTCATATTGTTTTATTTTGAATGTTTTAAATTCAAAATGAAACAAACTAGCTTTTATCAAATATGAAATGTTATAAGAACAATGATAAATATGCTACCAGTCAATGTATTATTGTATTAAAGCCTTGTGTTTCAAATATACTAATAAGTCAGATGAACCTCTATGCCACAGTTGTAGGTTATCAAGAATCTCTGCATATAAATCTCGTCTAATTCAAGACTCTCTAATGATCATCATATACTTTTTTATTGGATTCATATTTGCTGAGGATTATTTCCCTGGTGCTAATGAAAGTATCGTCGCTAGACTTATATTTGCTTTCTTTTGCGCCGGAGTTCTTCTATGAAGAATTATATAACAAAAACGTAATATACATATTTATTTCGATGCTGTTAACTTCCAAAACGCAATAATTTAATGAAAAGCAAAGTTGTGCAATAATACGTAATCTTAAATACTAAAATTTTAGCATGGTGCATTCATAGTAATAACTGCCGGAATAATCTCGCCCTTAAAAAGCAGAAGTATTCAACATTTGATAATTTGATTATCCTTAATCTTGTTGTTTTGAAAAAAATTAATCAAAAAATTAAGAAAGGATGGTAAAATACAAATGTTTAAAAAAGGTTTAATTAGTTTTATAATTTTTATGGTTTTATTGGGCGGGGTATTTGTTCTCCGGGTATTTGCAATTGATTTTAGTGATGCGCAGCTTATTAGCGTGAACAATCCTGTAAGCGGAAGGCTGGCAAATTATAATACCGTTAATTATTACAAATTTACGCTAAATAGTCCGGGTAAAGTAAAAATATCCTTTTCTCACGGAAACGTGGAAAGAAACACTGAATTATGGAGAATTCAAATGTTTAATGCTGATGAGACAGAAATAATCGACTTTTCCTCTCGTGGAAATACGCCAACCTCCGAATCAATTAATACATATCTTGCCTCAGGTACATATTATATACGTATTAAATCTCATAGTCGTTTGGATCACAGTGACGAAAATTACAAGTTGCTTGTCTCTTTTGTTGAAAATAACAACAATTATGAGATTGAATCTAATGATAGCTATAGTGAAGCAACCCTCATAAAAGATTTAGGTAAGGAAATAACAGGAAACTGCCATCACTATAAAGACGTTGATTATTACAAGGTCGTTATACCTGAAAACAGTAAGGTCTATATAACATTTGCTCACAGCTATGTCGAGAGAAGCACAGATGTATGGATTATTCAAATGTTTGATTCCGATGAAAGGGAGATATTAGAATTAAATTCAAGAGGAACATCTACGAAATTGGAATCACGCAACCTATATCTTTGTAAAGGTGAATATTACATTCGTGTACGGCCAAATGGGTATTTGGACCATAGCACAGCAGACTATAGACTTTCTGTTATATGCGACAAGAATAACGGACAGTATGAGATTGAACCAAATAATACATTTGGAACTGCTTCTCCTATAAATTGGCTCGCACACAATGTAACTGGTAATATAAGTTCAAGGTCAGATAAGGATTATTATAAGTTTTATGTTACCGCCCCGGGGAACTATTCAATATCATTTACGCATGGAAATATTGAAGATAGTATTGAGTTTTGGGAAATACACTTATTTGATTCAGATCAAAATGTGCTTGGTAAGTTTTCGTCTAGAGGCACTCAGACAAAGTTTGAATCAAAAAGCTTAGCGTTAAGTAAAGGCGAATACTATGTCAGAGTACAATCAGGAGGTTGGGGGTATAGTACTGCGGATTATAATATTGCCATTAATTCATCCTCCGGGGGCAAAATACAATCTTATGTTGATTCCCCTCCGAGCGAAGGCACTATGCCATCCCAGCCTGATACAATTAAGGTCACAGTAAACGGAATGCCAATTGAATTCGACCAACCTCCAATCTTGGAAAATGGCCGAACTCTGGTACCGCTCCGTGCTATTTTTACTGCTTTGGGCGCAAGCGTCGACTGGAACGGAAACAACATGACTATTACGTCAACAAAAGGTTCAAACACGATTGTTATGCAGGTTGGTAAGACCGTCATGACCAAAAACGGTAAGGAAATTATTCTTGACGTCCCTCCAAAACTATTAAACGGGCGAACCCTGGTTCCAGTGAGGGCAGTTGCTGAATCATTCGATGCAAATGTCCAATGGGACGGTACTACTCGAACGGTTATCATTACAACAAATTAAACGGATTAGAGAATATATATAATGCCGGATGGACCACGTATCCATCCGGCAATTTAATATGCTATGGTCTACTTTAATTGTCAGAGGAACGGCAGATTGTACAAAAAATTGTTAAATACCTTGTTAACATCTTCACAATTTACCGACATAAATTAATAGAGTTAGTCTTACGTAACAAATTGCGAATTATACAGTTTAGCGTATATACCGCCTTTTTCTAAGAGTTCCTCATGCTTTCCTTTTTCTTCTATTCCTTTATCCGTTAAAACTATGATTTCGTCTGCATTTTTAATAGTGGACAATCTATGAGCTACAACTATTGTAGTTCTTCCCTCCGCCAATTTTTCGAGAGATTGCTGTATCAACTGTTCTGTTACATTGTCTAAGGCAGAAGTCGCTTCGTCTAATATCAATATAGGGGGATTTTTTAAAAAAACTCTTGCAATAGCAATTCTTTGCTTCTGTCCCCCCGATAATTTAACTCCCCTTTCTCCCACATAAGTATCGTACCCGTCAGGCAGTGACATTATAAAGTCGTGAATATTGGCACTTTTTGCAGCTTTATAAACTTCTTCTCTAGTGGCGTCAAATCTTCCGCATTGAATGTTTTCATAAATTGTACCTGTGAAAAGGAAGACATCCTGCTGTACTATACCAATGTTTTTTCTGAGGGAACGACGGGTAAAATCCTTAATATTTATGTCATCTATGCAGATTTCTCCCTTTTTCGCTTCATAAAATCGAGGGATTAAATGACAAAGGGTAGTTTTTCCTCCTCCGGACGGCCCCACTATAGCAACTGTTTTTCCTGCTTCAATATTAAATGATATATCTGTTAATACTTCCTTATTTTTATCATAGGCAAAGGTTACATCTTTGAATTTTATGTCACCTTTCACATTATAAATATCCCTGGCACCCGGTTCGTCAGTCTCCACTTCAGTATCCATGATTTCCACAAATCGTTTAAAGCCTGAAATCCCCGATTGATACTGTTCCACAAAGTTTACCAGCTTTCTTATGGGACTTAAGAAATTCCCTACATACAACAAAAAGGCAGCAAAATCTCCGAAATTAATCCATCCTCTGTAGAAAAATATTGCACCGGCACTTAAAACCAATATATTTAAAATATCAAGTATAAAAGAAGAACCTACATAAAAACTTGCCATGACTTTATATGCCTTTTTCCTCGCCTGTTTAAACTTACTGTTGTTTTTATCAAATTTTTCAAGCTCTTTTTCTTTGTTACCAAATGCCTTGGATACTCTTATACCGGAAATACTGTTTTCAATAGTTGCGTTAACCTCTCCTATAGTTACCCTCGTTTCCAAAAAAGTGTCCGCCATTCTGATTCTCAGCTTCATTGCTACGAATATTAATAAAGGAACTATGGAAAATACAATCAGTGCAAGGGGTAAATTTATTTTACTTAGCAGAAGGAAGGAACCGACAAGCATTACCAATGAAATAAACAGGTCTTCCGGTCCGTGATGGGCAAGCTCCGATATATCCATTAAATCATTTATAATTCTGGAGGATAAGGTACCTGTTTTGTTTTCATCGAAAAACACAAAGGGTAAGTCCTGCAAGTGCTCAAACATATCCCTGCGCATATTCCCCTGCATCATAACGCCCATAACATGACCGTAATAAGTTATATAATAATTAAGAGCCAGCTTCAGTATGTAAATTAAAGCTAAAGCAATAAGCCAGGTAATCATAAGGCGATATTCTCTGTTAGGAACATAAATATTAATGATATCCCTTGTAATCATTGGGTAAAACAGGTCACAAACTGCAACCACAAGGGCACATATCATATCTATTATGAATATTCTCTTAATTTTTGATGGTTTATAATATTGCAAAAATCTTTTAATCATCCTCTATTCCCGCCTGTTTTTATTTTCATTGCAAGCATTACATATCAATTAATTCCGCTTTTCTAATTTTTTCTTAAAATAGCTAAAATCTTTTATTATATGGCTAATCATTCTACCATGGACCTTTGACAAGGTGCATAACCAGAGGCTTATCGCATTTATTTGCCATTCCTGCTCCATCCAAATGATAATGATTTCCCGATTGCTCATTTTCACATAGTTTAATAATTTCTTCTATCAATAATAGGAACCCTTCCTTATTGGCAGATATTACAATTTCGTCTTTATCCGTCACTTCAATGTAGCACTTATTATAAATGTCCTCATCAAAAAGTTTTTGGTAACATATTTTAAGTTCTTTAATCTTTTCATTCAATGATTTTTCCTCCTCATGTTCTGTCAGATAAATATGAATGTTATCAATTACTTTAAACGTCACTCTTCCATTTGGATTGGTAATTGATTTACCAATTTCAAAATTAATATGGGCACCGCTGCCATGGGTACCGGTAATGTCTTCATCCGTCATCCTTACCTGTCGCAACCCATCTTTTGAACAAAAAACTCCCCGTGCCACCTCTTTATACCCTTCCCCTAGAAAAGCTTCTGCTGCATCCAGTGCTTCATTGATCGTCATCCTTGCACTACTAATAAGCCTCTTCCTTACACCTTCAGCAACTTTACTTGCTTTTTTAGCAGCTTTTTTAACGGTCTTTGCCTCGGAAACAATATCATCAATTCTTTCAAATATATCATCCCATTTAGATAATACCCTCAGATAACACATATCCGTTTCCTTATAAGTACCCTCCCTACACTATTTTAATTAAGAAACACAGTATAAGCAACACCTTCAATGAATGTCATGGGGACGGTTCTTTTGACATTCTTATTTTTTTCCCCTTTTTACTCTTAATATTTCTGCGATTCTTCGAAAAGCTAACCATTTTTTAGGTCTATTTATATCAGTATTGAAATGTATTTCCTACGCTTTTATATCTTTAAGTTAAGTAATTTTATATAACTTATTCCCATTCTTTTCATGATTCAAAAAATTGAATAAATCAATTCATTTTAAATACACAAATCATGCGAAATGAAAGATGTCAAGAGAACCGTCCCTCCGACATGCCTCCGACATGTTTGCAAAAAACATGATGTTGTGATAATGATTGTAAAATTTTATGTGATGTAGTAAACTATATAATGATAAAGAAGAGGGGGTCATCTTTAACGCATCGTTATAAATAAATACTAGAATATCAGATAGGAAGGTATAGCTATGAAAAAGATATGTTTTTTTGATACGAAACCTTATGATAGAATTTATTTTGACCTTATGAAGGAGAAATATGGTATTGATATTGAATACTTTGAACCTAAGCTTAATCCAAGGACTGCTTTTATGGCTAAGGGATTTGAAGTGGTTGTAGCATTTGTAAATGATACTATAAACAAGGAAACCATAGACATACTTTACCAAAATGGCACAAGGCTTATTGCTATGAGATGTGCAGGGTATAATAACGTTGATTTTAAAGCTGCCTATGGTAAGATTCATGTTGTTCGCGTTCCAGAATATTCACCATATGCAGTTGCAGAACATGCCATGGCACTATTGCTTGCATTGAACAGGAAGATACATAAGGCCTATATAAGAACGAGGGATTTTAATTTTAGCCTAAATGGTCTTATTGGTTTTGATCTACATGGTAAAACGGTTGGTGTTATAGGAACCGGTAAGATTGGTAGGGTTTTTATAGATATATGCAATGGATTTGGAATGAATGTTATTGCTTATGATCCATATCCTATAAAGGATTCAGGTATTCATTATGTTTCCTTAAATGAGCTATTTAAAGAATCGGATATAATATCTCTTCATTGTCCTTTAACAAAAGATACATTCCATATGATTAACGCTGAAAGTATCAAAATGATGAAAAAGGGCGTATATATTGTGAATACCTCCAGGGGCGCATTAATAGATAGTGAAGCATTACTGGAAGCGCTAAAAGCTGAAAAGATCGGTGGGGCATGCCTGGATGTATATGAAGAAGAAACTGAGCTTTTTTATGAAGACATGTCATATGTAGTAATTAAAGATGATGTTCTTGCAAGGATTATATCAATGCCCAATGTTATAGTAACCTCCCATCAAGCCTTTTTAACAAAGGAAGCTTTGCATAATATAGCTGAAATCACATTATCAAACTGCAGTGATTTTTTCAACAATAAACCACTAGTGAATGAGGTATGCTATAAATGCGGAAAAGGAGAGAATTGTCTGAGGAGTGAGGGTAAGAGATGTTTCTAAGAGGATGTAAAAAATTTAGCGTATGGATGATACAAAATTCAAAAAGACCACTCCTTTACTCGGAATATGTACATTAAAAAGCCACTTTGCTCTCACGGATGGCCTAATAAAAGGAGATTTATTATCTGGCCGGGCGCAAGTTTCCGTATGCACCTTCTCATTTACAAACGTTGTCTAATATTTTTTTACATAAAAAAACAGCCCTTTGGCCGTTGTGTATGCATTTATAATCTAGTTAATCCTAATATCCAATTAATCCAACCTGATATGGTTTGCGCCCGCCTATAATATGTCTTTTCAGCCTCGATACGATATAAATTGCTATGCTTCATAATATCAACAATTTCATCTTTAGAGGGCATTTGACCCCGCTCCAAACATAATCTAAAAGTCTCATTAAAAGCTCTATGCGATAAAATCAATTCAACTAACTTTAACTGTCTTGGCTTATATTTAAGTCGCAATAATCTCCGCCCTTCGCTTGTTAGTGAAAATACCACTTCACTGCCCTCTCTGCGCTTATCTATCAACCCTAAATACCTTCCCGCATCCGTATAGTAATTCGTTTGTCGCGGGTCAAAGTCATAGTTAGCAGTTATTTCATCTCTGGTTAGATCTGACTCATTCAAGAGCTCACATAAGTTAACTATCCGCTTGAACGAATCCGCTTGTGGGAATGAAATTTCTGGCTCTCTAACAATTTCTGTCCTGTTAAATGCCTCTAATATGTCCTCGAGAGTTATTTCTGTTTCCTCTATACTATATCTTTTTTGTTTAACCAAAACAAGAGAATTGTAATTCTTTGGGTCCTGGAATTCATACTCATAAAAAGTGAATATCCCATTTGAATATGTCATAAATATAGGTTTAACCTTTTTGCCTACTTTATCACTCCAAAGCCTATAGGGATAGTATAATTGTCGTATTATAAAATCATCCGGCAACGAATTCTTAGCTTCAATTAACGATAGAGTTTCTAAACCTTCGAATCCTCCGTCAATCTCTATTTGGGAATTGGTAACATTAACCTGCAATACGGTCTTTGCATATGTATTAATATAAAAATCGAAAGTTTCTGAACTCATTCGGCCGGCGACCGTTGGAACTACCTCTTCATCCTCAACAAAATCAGCTATTATACCTGATACATAGGCACAGCTTAAAGCCGCCGTCTCACTTGTTATATTCTCATAATCTATGCTTTCAATATATACAGGAAATGAAACTTTAACTATTTCGGTTTCTTTTTCTTCTAAGTTTTGATAAGCTTCAAACGGAGCGATTAGATAACTCCCCCTGGTAACTGGAAGAATAGAAAGCCTATTTCTCTTGAAAATTTCCGGTAAATTCTTTCGGTGATCGAACTTCGTCATTAATCTTGCTTCTCTGAATTCATTTATTTGTTCTGAAGTAATTTCAAACATGCCATGCTGTTCTATTTCTTCTAATATATTATATTTTCCAAAAAGTTGCCTCCATGCAATTTCATTTTTCGTATCACTCATAATTTTTCACCAGCACTTCATCTACTTCTCCTCTTCTGTTCCCTTTAGAATTTATAGGCCTCCTTGCTTTTACAATTGTTATGTTATAATCTTTGTATAAATTTAAAATAAAGTCGGTAGCAGAATTAGAGAGTAAAAATTTCACACCTCGCTTGTCTAGCCTATCACACAACTCCTTTAATCTAATTTGTTCTTTTCGGTCAAATCCATTTATATCATAACCTGTAAAACTGGCAGTATCCGAGACTGGGTCATATGGGGGATCAAAATATACGAAAGCCCCTTTTCTAATGCCCTTAACAGTTTCTTCAAAGTCCATGCACTTAAAGGTTATTTGAGCTTTGTTAAGATAATTACTCACTGCACGCAAAGTAGCCTCATTGACAATATCCGGGTTTTTATATTTTCCAAATGGAACGTTAAATTGTCCCTGAGAATTAACTCTAAACAAACCATTGTAGCAGGTTTTGTTAAGATAAATTATTCTTGAAGCTTTTTCCACATTGCTTAATTGATTATACTTTTCTTTATCCCTGTCTAATTCTCTTATCGTATAATAATACTCTTCTTCGTTCTTGTGTTTTTTTAAGCTCTCAATTAGCTCTTCGACATTATCCCTTATTACAAGATACATATTAATTAACTCTTCGTTAATGTCATTTACTACCGCCTTGCTCGGTTGTAAATGAAATAAAACTGCTCCTCCACCCAAAAATGGTTCATAATAAGTAGAAAAATCCTTAGGTATATGCTTTTGAATTTCTGGTAATAATTGTCTTTTCCCTCCCGCCCATTTAACCACGGGGGCGACTAATAGATTCTTATTCATACAATCACCCTGTCTAATTATAACATAATAAGTGTTAATTATAATGTGCTTTTATAAATTGTCAAAAAAATTTTATATTACTGATTTTTATTGATCAGGCAGGGGTTTGTATTTCCTTATTAGTTGCCGTTATTTGGTACGCTAAAGCAAAAGCTTCTTCTTTTGGCAGCCGCATAATATCTTTTAGCGGCATACAATTTGGATAGCAATAGTGAACAATATATAAATCGTCAATGTTAATCATATCGCTGCTCCTTGTATATCCTTGTATAAGTTAGTTTACTTAATAGCAACAATTACAGAGAATTTATGATAAGAATACACGCATTTCACCTCTGAAAAATTACATTTATATAACATCTCAATCTCTGTCTCGACCGAACATTCCTTGTCCAACTTTCTGCGTTCTTTCCACAGTTCAATATCTCGCTCCGTTAACCCGCTCTCAAATAATTGCTTTTCCCAATATAAATCAAACCACTTATTCATATTAATTGTTCCTGCACAAAACTGGTCATAATTAACCAACACTCCACCCATTGGTAGCTTATTATAAACTTGTTTGAACAACTCTTCTTTTTGTATATCTTCTAAATGATAGATCGATAATGCTGATATAATAGCATCAAAATTCCCCTCTGGAAGTTCCCTTGTATAATCTAATATTTTATGTTGTATTCCATCAATCCCAGCAAATCTTTTTTTTGAAATTTCCAGCATTTCATCTGCAATATCAACCAATACATATTCCGCTGATTTACACTCTTTATACCAATAATATGAAAGTAATCCTGTTCCGGCTCCCAAATCTAACACACGACTCGGTGTTCCAATATTGTAAATAATCAGTTTAGTAGTGTTTTCATAAAAATCATCAAAGCAAGGAATAAACCTTCTTCGATTGGAATCATACTCCTTGGCAATCAAATTGAATTTTTCTTCTATAGTCATAACTTTTCCTCCCCAGTCCAATAGAAACACTCCTGTTCAGTAAATCCTTGAATATAATTGGACGGAGCTATAATAAAAAGCGCGGTTTCAATGCAGGTTGCAATTACATACCGTTTGGAAAATTTTTCAGGAAAAAATGACAATGTCTGCTTTCTTATGTTTGCATAACAAATTGAGACGACTGTCAAAACGATCATCATTGACATGTTAATCATCTTTTCATTAAATTGTGTATATGGAAAAAGGTGAAATAAACCACTCTGCTAATTCTGTGATTCCCTGAAATGCAATCATCAGAATAAATGCTTCTAAAATGACTAATAATCTATTTTTACAAGTTGAATTCTCCATACCTTTTACTCCCTAAACCACGGAGACGGTTTTTGCGGTTTATATAGTTTATGCTTCCAGGATAATTGTTCTGCTTATTCTTGTCAAACGCTCCAGCTGTCTTGTGGACATACCCTTTTCTTTTTCAAAGTACTTTAGCTCCAAAGTGCTTTTTATATCGCATCCTTTCCTGATTATTTCCTTTGCCTTTTCATCAGTCAACAGGATTTTATCTTCTATATCAAGGTATTTATCTTTGTTTGGCTTAGCATTAAATTTAATGAATTCCTCAACTGCATTTCTATTATCATCATTCATTATTTTCAGATCAAAATATCTATCAGTAATACCCTCATTGTTTACGTAATCGTTGTAACTGCTCCATTTATACTCATATACTCATAAATATTCCTGACTAATCCTGATTTTTTAGAATAGACTTTACAAATTCGGAAAAAATAGCTTTGCTATTTGAATCTGTCTTATAAGAATATTCCGGATGCCATTGTACAGCCCATAAAAATTTATGGCCTGGCATATAAATTGCTTCGATTAACCCGTCTTCAGATATAGCCATTTCTTTCAACTCAGGTGACAGTTGTTTTATTGCCTGATGGTGCAAGCTGTTAACTTGAATCTTTGGAGTATTAAGTAAGTTGAACAGAGGCGTTTTTTCAATAATACTTACCGTATGAGCAGGAACGTCATAAGGAGCACTTTGGCGATGCTCCGTTTTTGTGGGATACTGCAAAGGGATATCTTGATATAGGCTGCCGCCTAATGCAGCATTTATAAACTGTATACCTCTACAGATTCCTAATACCGGTTTGTTATTATCTATGGCTATCTGCAGAAAAACTTTTTCCATTTCATCCCTTTTTGAACAACTTTCAATCACGTCGCCTATTGGAGCTTCTCCATAAAGCTCGGTCGAAACATCATGCCCGCCGGTAAATAAAAATCCGTCACACATATTTGCAAGTTGTTTAATCTCATCGGTCTTATCGGTGAAAGGCAGAATGATAGGCAATCCGCCGGCTTTTGTTATTCCGTCAAGGTACCCCGGCAGCATCCAAAGACTATCTTTTTCATCATCCCATAAGGGCATAACGCCAATTATCGGTTTCATATATTAATCACGTCCTTTAATATTGTTATTTACTGGATTTTTGAGCTATTATTCTTTTATTTTGACTTGAACCGGTAAAAAGGTTTTACAAGCCCAGCAACTCAACCGCATTTTTATAAAATATGGCTTCTTCGATTTCCGGTCCTAGGCAAAGATTTTTTATGCATTGTACCGACCGGCCCTGATCTTCCCAGGGAGAATCGCTTCCAAACAGTACTCTGCTGTATCCATGATTACAAATTATACGTTTGGCCTGCTCGTTGTCCATGATGCCAACAGCAAATGAAGTGTCAAAATAGATGTCCTTACCCACAAGATGTTTTTCGACCTCATCCCAATATTTATATCCCCCCATATGTGCGGCAACGATCTTTCCTCCTTTAAAGCGCTTTAACAAAGTGCCAAGCCTTTCAGGCGTGCAATGGTAAGGTGGATCGAAGCCAATGTCCTCACCGGCATGGAAAACTATGACAAGTCCAAGTTCAAAGGCAAGTTCATAAATTGGAAACATGGCCTCATCATCAACATAAAACTCCTGGTATTCAGGATGGAATTTTATACCTCTTAGTCCAAGAGTCTTAATGCGCTTAAGCTCGTTTTTCCAGTCCTCATAGAATGGATGGATACTTCCGAAGGGTATGACACTCCCATTCTGGATCCGTCCCGCCCAGTCATTTATTTTTGTTGTCTGTGACGGCTTTGTTGCAATATTGAGCAGAACGGAACCGGTTATGCGGTTGGCTTCCATCGATCTTTTCAGATCACTTAACGTTCCGTTCAGCATTGCCGGAATATCCGCCTTTTCTGACAAAGATGCAACAGCTTTCATTGCAATTTCATCAGGAAAACAATGGGTATGAAAATCAATAATCAAATCAATCGCCTCTCTTTTACATCTATTACTCTATAATAACATAAAAAATAATAACACAAAAACACCCTGTTTGAGAAAATATAATTATTCCCGTTCATGCATCCATTATCCAGGATCCTGTCTACCGATCCTATTCGTCCGCATTGGGCTTGTTCAAAAAAGAGAAAGGCTCTGGCCGTCCTATGCAATTGCTCGGTTTTCCGGTTCCGTCTTTTGTGCCGATCCAGGGTGTTTTCACAAAAGGATAAGGAAATATTAACAGAATAAAATGATAAAGCATACAATGTATGTCGTACTTGATTTGATTTATAATGAAAATATTATTCAACTGTTATGGACTTACTCCATCAGATCTTCGGGAAGTTCAATGAGCTTTGTAAATTTCTCATCGGTAGGGTATGGCCTGTAATGCCAATCTCGCATCAAGCATTACTCCTGGAAATCCCTCTGTTTCTTTTTCATTCATATAGGTGTTGATGGGCCCACACCACAGAGTCCAGTCGGGCAGCATTTAGCAGGCTCAAATATTTTCATTTTTTATAGAGAGCAGTTCCTTTATATAGATGATTTTTCCGCTGAAGCAATAAAGATGTTAATTGCTGCACTGCTACAGGATTCACAGGAATCACAGCAGCATTGTTCATTTGCATCTTCAATTTTTATGTTGGATAGGTTCGCTTTAGTAAACCATTCCCTAATGTCTGAGCGTTCAAAACCAAGCCAAACATCAAACTGCTCTTTCCGTAAAAACTCAAATTCATGCCGATCTAAATCAGCAATTACTAATTTACCGCCGGGCTTTAATATACGTGTCATCTCCAAAATTGCCTGTCCCGGATTTTCAACGTGATGCAAGAACATATTTGCCATCACATAATCGACGCTTTCGCTCTCTATAGGTAGCGTATAAGCGTCTGCCTGTATACAGGTAACTGTGCCACTTGATCCGAACTTTTGTTCCAATACATTTAGCATTTCCTTGGACTGGTCTATTGCTATGACACGAAGCTTCCTGTTAAGTAATTCTTGGGTAACAAAGCCAGTACCTGCGCCAATATCAACAGCTGTTGAACCTTCTTTTACTTGAGCTGCTTCACACATTTTTTCTCTTATGTTATCGGAGAAAAAAGCCTGTCTAATCGTATCCCATTGATTTGATACATCGTCAAAATATTTTTTACTTTTCATCTATTGTACCCCCTTTCTTCAGGAAAACAATGACGAGTTTTGTTGATAAAGCATACCAGCGAAAGCATTACCGGAACTTCTGTCAATACGCCAACCGTACAGGCAAGTACGACCGGTGAATCTCTGGATCGAGTGTTTTTTCTCTGCTCATATCGCATCACCGCCTTTCTCCTGCCGTTCAGCTTCATCCTTGTGCGCCCTCGCTATTTAGTATGAGAGGCCAGTTAAAACCTGTGTTCATGTGGTCTTACGCATCATTCGACCGTTTGATTCTTCAGCAGGTTGCTGATGAGTTCTGCCCGACTACCTACATCATATTTAGAAAAGATGTTCCTAACATGGGTTTTTACAGTACTCTCACTAATAAACAAAACTTCGGCTATTTCTCGGTTGGATTTGCCTGAAAGGATTAGCTGCAATACCTCTTTCTCCCGGGCAGTCAGCGGGTCAAGAGTTTTAATCTGATGAACAATGTCCGCTTGCTGTGACTGGCTCATATTGTCATAAGCGGCAAGGTAGGCATGGCTTTTCAGCAGTAAAACAAGCTGACGGTTCAGCGGCGGCAAAATAACCAGTGTAACGCAAACCACAGTTAGGGCAATAACCGCAATCTCCGCACTGGGCAGCCCAATAGATGTTACGGCCATTCCCAAGATACCTCCGCAAAGGACGCCGAATACATTGGCAGAAAGACCAATGCCAAAGGTTTGTGCCGGGTTGTCGCTATAATCCAGCATTTCTCCAAGGATGCTCCACCAAAACAGATCAAAAATACCGCAAGCACCGAGCATCAGCGTATCCACAATCAGGTAGTCAGAAGTCTTCCGCCCTAACAACATAAAGCTGATGAACGCTCCTATAATCATCGCCATTCCTATATATAAAAATCTGGAACGCTTTTCTTTCATAGGTAGGCTGCGCATAATAGCAAGCGCCACGATATAAGGTGCGGCCCAATACCAAATCACCAGCCCCGTTAGATGCTCAAAAGCAGGGTTTATGACCTGATACATCAGTCCGGAATTAATTGTGATGATAAAGACAAAAAGGCACAGCAATATTAGCGGGTTTTTAATGCCACAATGCGTCTTGTTTTTAATTGTTTCTTTATGCTCATTTTCCTGCCCCACCGGCAACATCCAAGTGAAGATTATACCGATCACAAGGCAAAGCATAGCAAGGCTTAGCCCGATAAACGGTGAGCGATTCATGGCAACCACGTTGACTGCAATCATCAACAGATTAGAATAAATCAGTACATCTGCGCAGGATTTAATGCGCTCGTTTTTGGGTGTAAAGGCACTGAGAAAAAATCCCCATGCCGCCGAGCATTATGTTTTTGGCTGCCGCCCGGGACCTGACAAACAGACCGCAGGTGAGAAGCCCCATGAAATGTGCAATCATGGCAGCCAATAGGTAATTAGAGGCATTTACCCTATGCATTTCCGGCAGGCTATATAGCACCTGTCCCTCAAACAGAAAAGAAAGCATATACGCAAAGGAAAATGAAAATGCCGCAATAGAAAGCCTGCGGGAATTTAATAATATATGTCCGTTCATTTTATGCCCTCCAACTCAACGAGGGTTCCGTCTTTTTTTATGTATTTGTAAAGCCGTCCGCCAGCTTCCAAACCTCGTTAAACCCTGAAATGAATAACGTCCCGGTACCAAAAGTGAGATTACCGGTAAACCGGGACGGATCGGAATGATTAATATCAAGCAAATAGACGAGTGCCAACGGCAATCAGTAGAAAAATACCCACGCAGAAGTCCCTCAACATGGAATTTTGTAAAGATATGTTGTCATAAGAATGGTTCTAAACCGGCTATATTTTCATGCTTGCCAATTCTTCATTCAGGCTCTTCAAGTCGGTGGCAATATTTTCTATCGAAGAAAATGATGACGATATGTCCACCATTATAGCAGATTGCTGCTGTGTCGCGCCTGCTATGGACTGTATTTCATTCAGGGAGCTATCAACCAGGCTGCTTATCTTTGAAATAACCTCTATGAGCTTCTTGCTATGGGATGAGGAATTTATGGAAGCTGATTCTATATCTTTTACTTTCGACTTCATGATATCCTGAAGCTCTTTCAATTCATCAAATTTCTCTGCAGTCTGCATTACTCTCTGGATGGATGTTTTGATTTTATTTGTTCCGGAATCTATCGTCTCATATACCGAGTTGGCTTTGTTTTGTAAATCCGTGACCAATCTACTTATATCTGCCGTAGCCTTTCTTGATTGCTCTGCAAGCTTTCTTATTTCATCTGCAACCACAGCGAAGCCTTTTCCTGCTTCTCCAGCCCTTGCCGATTCAATGGAGGCATTCAAGGCCAGAAGGTTTGTCTGACTTGATATTGTGTTTATTATGCCAAGAATGTTGTTGATTTCACGGGTCGTCTCAAGAAGTGAAGTCACGACCTCTCTTATATCAACCGTTGATTTCTCAACTATATCCATATCCCGTATCGTAATATCCATATAATCCTTGCTCTGTTGTGTGGCCTGATAGCTCGAATTGAATACATCAGCAATTTCAGCGGATTTGATTGATACCGTCTCTAAATCTTTAGAAATATTCATTATAAAATCTGATGAAGCTTGTATGTACTTCAGGTTATCTTTACAGTTATTTACCGCTGAAAGCGCATTACCGGCTATTTCTGTATTGGCCTTTGTTGTCTCGTCCATTGCAGCCGCAAACTGATTGACTGAGTCAAAAAGCACCTTGGAAGAAACCTTTGACTTTTCAGTTACCGAAGCAAGGGCGTTCATAATCTGCTTTTGCTGCTCCGAATCGGCAAGCGAACTAAACATTTTATTCAAACGTCTTATAAGCAGGTTGAACAATAAGAACATAGCAACGAACTCAATTACAAAACCCATCAGTAAGGGGAAATATTTGTCCGCTCTTTCGGCGTTTTGTAATCTGAAATATTGAGAAACAGCCAGATTTATCAAACCAATTATAAATGCGGTAAAGGTGAGATTTTTATCATAATAAAGACAGCTTAATACACAGGCAAAAATATAGGTAATATAAATACCGATACGGTTATTGGTAGCGAGCATTCCAACAACGATCGTGCTTATAAAAATGTTGAAGTATTTCAGGAAGGTTGGATTCATGTCTTTTCTGGCAAATATAAAGTTCAAAGTAACCAAAATAAAGCTGACTATCGTAAAAATAAATAACTGCGTCATATCGATTCCAAATACCCCGATACGGGTTATTATGATCATAGCAGGAAATACCACCAAACATATGACCAATAAGAGCGTAGAAACAAGCTTGTTTACTTCCTTTGTATTTGACAGAACAAATGCTTTTTTGTCCATAAAATTCTCCCTTGCAGTATAATTAATTTTTAGTTCTACTTTTAATGTAGTTGGAATACAGGATTCAAACTTAGTAACTTCTACCGTGTGAACTAGCACCCTGGCCCTGATCAATTCACCATATAAGTAGATTATAATACTGTATTTGGATCATCGTCAACTATTTTATTCAGCCTGGAAACATTAGATTCAAGCATGTTGTTATAATATTCAACATAATTCTCCTGGTAATATGCCGAAGCTGATGAGCTGTTTCACACTCTTCAGGATAAAGCTTTTCCTACTTGTGAGATCTAAAAAGCACTCTCTACTCCTACATGTTTTTGTTTACTGTATATGGCCCATTGTTCCAAATATAGAATGATTTTAACATTTTTTATTTTATCTTTTTCCACTAATGAATCACAGCGGAATCTTCAAGCATCTTTGTAAATCTTCCAAGGGCTTTATTGGCATATCGTTTGCCAATAAGACTAATCATCATGAAAATCACACCAACAAGAATTACTACTGCAATATCAATATTTAAATATATAGCTCTCCCAACATCTTCCGCTGTGATCTCTTTCTGTTTTCCTGCACGTTCTAATAACCAAATAGAGCTGTCCTCCTGATGCTGTAATAATGATTGTAAAACTTTATTTGATGTAGTAAACTACACAAAGGTAAAGAAGATGGGAACATCTTTAACGCTTTGTTATGCATACCTATGGTATTGTCGGAACGAACTTTATTATTACGGAGTCCAGTTTATTTGTAATATAAAATAAAATTATGGGTTTACATTTTTAGTGCATGTAAAAATCTTATCTCCTTTTTTCCATTTACTATAGAATTTTACAGGTTCTATTTTATTATTCTGATATCTTGATATAATGAAAATAATTCCAGCATATAAAATTAACATTACTAAATATGATTTCCAAGGTTCTCTTATCATCTCAACCCACATAAAATAACCCTCTTGAGGAGTTTTAGATATTCTATATTTATTTGACTCAAAATTGATTGATGTTGATGAATCAACTCCCAACCCTACTGTTACAAGATATTCAGCAAAAATACCATCTTCTACATATGACCTATAATAGTCATCCTGATTATTCCTGCCTGTGATTATGTTAATCTCTTTCAAAGGATATCTTGGCTTCATGTTTCCAAAGATATTCTTTTCAAAATGGAAAAAGCAAGCTTCTTCTTTTCCATCTATTTCATAAGAGCATAAAAACAAGTGATTAAAATGCATACCATAACTATCTAAAATTTTAAAACTACCTTCATCAAATTCAATACCTGCTCTTAATGTCTCTTCCTCTAAAACCTCATTTAGATTGAGCTTTTTACTTCCTTCATGTTTTATATAATATTGTGGCATAGGTAAAAAGACTTCACCTATTATAAAAATTACAATCAGTGACAAAATTAGCAGACTCATTAGTTCAAAGCCAAAAACTCTAATGACTTTTATATTCCTTACTCTACAAAAAACCGCAAATATAAATATTAATAAAAGTACAGATATGTATATCCAAACCAAATCTTATCACCTCTTACCTCTTCTATTCTTCACCAAACAGTTTCACTATCAAGTACACATAATATTACAAATGTGTACTACATACCCTTATTTTACCACAATCTTATTAAAACATCTACTTTTTTATTTTTTCATTACCCTTTCCCTTAAAAAATTTACCTCTAAATATGTATACTTAAAATAAACTCCGCTCCAAACCATTTTTCCTCAAACCCTTATTACATCTATCATTAACCCTATTGTCCTAATCCCTTCCAGGTAATATAGTCCGCTCTAAAATTCAATATTTCCATACTTTAATTCTTCAACACCTATTGTACTTGGTATCCGAATATCCCCGAATTCGTAGTTTTCAAAAGTTTTAATAACATCAAAACCAGCTGATTTCAGATTCCTGTTCTTCCTGACAAGTTCTCTATGCTCTATTTCCATCTTTAAAAAATGATTAAATGTGCATGTCATCACCTATTTTTTACATGTTGTGGAATTTGGATGGATAATAATAGAATTTATTATATGGGAAGTTTTCTTACAAACAAAAGTATTCTACTGTTTGCGTTTTTAACAGAGAAAGCAATAGAAAAGAATTCCTTCTTTTCCTTTTGTTTTTTTATCGCAAGTTACATCACGTTTCGACACATTCAAAAACAAAAGAGAAAAATCTGAAATCCACTATCAGCGGAATTTTCAGAATTTTCTCCACCTGCTGTAAATATTACGTTATCGGAGAATATTCATCTCAAAATTTTTTTCTTATGATTCACGAGTTAAAATATTAAATACCTCTTCATTACTCATTATTTCTTCAATAGACTCAATTCCTAACTGTCCAAGAATCTTCATAACATTTATATTATCAAAAGGTGTCATTATAAGAGAATCTTCTCCGAACTCATTAACTAACTTTGTTGCCTTATCCACATCAATAATTGTCCTTGGCCCTCCGACGCAACCGCCCTCGCATCCCATACCTTCAATAAAATTATAGTTGATGTTCTTTTTAGCCGATAGCTCGTCCAATATCATCTTACATTTTTTAACACCATCAACTTTTTTAGCTTTAAGCTTAATAAGCCGTCGGGGTTCAAGCCTATTCACAACCGTTTTTACGGAAAAGCTTACTCCTCCGGTTCTTGCATATATTCTTCCGCCCAAAGACGCCTGGTCCTTTTCATCAGAAGGCAAGTCCCTCAGCTTTATGTCAAGGGCTTTAAATATTTCATCCAATTCTCTGAAATTTAAAACAAAATCTATGGCTCCTTTTAGTTCCGGCTCTTTTATTTCTGCCTTCTTAGCAATACAGGGTGCTATAAATACAACCTTTGCGTCCTTATACAGCTTTTTCAATATTCTGCCTGAAGCAATCATGGGTGATACCGATGGAGACATAAATTCAAAAAGATCGGGATAGTTTTTCTTCGTCAAATTAAACCACACCGGGCAACAACAGCTTGTAAGGAAAAAATCTTCTTCCGTCTTAACTAAATGATTAAATTCAAACGCTTCTTTTATGGTCAATATATCTGCAAATAATGCTACTTCAATCATATCCTGAAAACCTAGAATTTTTAAAGCCGTTCTCAATTGACCCATGGATACATCTTCACCAAACTGACCCACAATAGCCGGAGCAACCACTGCATAAACCTGAACTTCGTTGTTTTTCAGCAGATCAATCACAGGTACAAATTCTATCTTATCTGCCAAAGCACCAAAATCGCAGCTTGCAACACATTGACCACAGGTTAAACACTTGTTGTCCACTATAACCGGTCCTTCTTGTTTTTTATAAATATCCGCTTCATATTTACATGTTCCCATGCATTTGCATTCATCATTTTCGCAATATTCACATATCCCGTCAATCTTGGCAACAACCGGCTGCTTAACTTCTTTTGAGCCTTTGACCATTTCCAACTCATCTTTAAAATCATCATCACCTTTAGGATCCAGGCCCATGGCTATTCGTATATGGTCTTTTATAAATGGAATATCTTTATCTTCAAATTCAAATTTATCCTTAATCTCATAAGTTAACCGGTTTAAGTCATCAGAACTATTTAATTGGCCATTCCAATAGCGCCTTACAATTTCGCCAAATATAAACATTCTCTTTTCCTGGAAATTACTAAACCTATTGCTCATAGCATAACTTCCTTTCATGATGATTATAATTATATAATTATAATTGTACCTATAAAGTTTCTATTTTTCCATAAAAAATCAATTTTATTATATCTTTAAGCCAATCCAACTATTCATTGCAATCACAGATGTAAATACTGTGAAGCTGCCAAACATGACTTCAAGATTTATATATTGCAGAATAACCTCGCTATAATAGACGTCTCTTTTAATTGCGCAGTTATGTTATGTATTATAAAATAATATAAAACACGATAAAATTTGCAACAAGGCGGTGGCTAAATGATAAAAAATATCTTTATAAAATTACTAATGTGCGCAGGTGTATTATTAATAATTAATTCATTGGTAATGGCAGTAATAACTAATTTTAATGTTGGAATTATAGCTGCCTTTATCTTTGGGTTAGCTTTGTTTTGTTATGGAGCGTTCAATAAGCAGATTAATAAGATTACAAGCAGAGGTATTATGAAATGGATTAAATATACTGTTTACGCAGGTACTTTATTTATGATGGGAGTGATTTTATTCATTGCAATTGTAGGCAATATAGATACTGCTACATTTGAAGAGGATGCAGTTATAATCCTGGGTGCCGGGATAAGAGGATATAGGGTTTCCCTTCCTCTTGCTTACAGACTTGATAAGGGAATAGAATACATAAATAAGAATCCAAATGCGGTTATAGTAGTGACAGGAGGACAAGGGCATCAGGAGAGAATAACCGAAGCCCTTGCCATGGAAAAATATTTGATATCAAAGGGAGTACCAAAAAATAAAATTATCAAAGAAGAAAATGCAACAAGTACCTATGAAAATTTTCAGTTTTCCAAGTTGTTATTAGACGATTATTTTAAAAAACCCTATAAGGTAACTTATATTACAAATGATTTTCATATTTACAGAGCAGGGCAACTTGCAAAAATAGCCGGTATTGATGCTACAAGCTATGGTGCAGAACTGCAATGGTACGCAGTACCTACTACATATCTTAGAGAATTTTTAGCCGTTCTCAAACTCTGGGTATTCAGGCGCTAGAAAACGTAAATATTGCTACTTTAGCCAGTTGCCGGGTATGTAGCCGGCGCTTAACAATGTTTCTTTGCTTCTTCTGCTATCCACAGCTTATTACCTTGTTCTGCAACCTGATTATATTTTATTCTTGCAGATTCCATATCACCGGTTTTTTCATCTATCTGCGCCAACCTATATAATATACTTAAATATCTGCGTCTGCTTAATTTTTCATTCAACAACTCGTTGAATTTTTTCTTGCTTTCATCATATCTCTTTAAAAAGAAAAATCTTTCCGCAACAAGAATATTAACAGATAATGTCATTCTTTTATTTAAAGGAGGCAAGACCACAATCTCTGTTTCAAATAATTTTTCTGCCTCCGGGATTTCTCCCAACTCATAGTAACAGCTTATCAAATCAATATAATATACAAGCAGTGTACCTTTTTTTGCAGATAATTTAGTCCTGTCTATGGACAGCAAAATTTCTTTTGCTTTTTGAAACTCTCCCATTTCCATATATGCTA
This sequence comes from Clostridiaceae bacterium, assembly GCA_012735465.1. Taxonomy (GTDB): domain Bacteria; phylum Bacillota; class Clostridia; order SK-Y3; family SK-Y3; genus JAAYHJ01. The sequence continues at coordinate 7,066 of JAAYHJ010000031.1, read as the reverse complement.
CAGCTATATCAATACTTAAATATGTACCTATCCTGACATCTTTTCCAGTTATCTGCTTCTGTTTTTCCGTACGTTCTAAAAATGCTTTTGGATCACACTTTTCTTCCAACAAAGAAAGCCTTTTCCTGGTTCGCAAGTATGCAATAAGAATATACCCAGTCATAACTAATGCAAAAGTAACTACACCTGACAATATAACATTTTTTGTCAGTGCCGATAAAGCTAACATTATAATAAAAGTGGTTACATAGAATAATGTGCGATTTAACGACATGTTATTCTCTCCTTTATTTTTACTTTTAAAACACAGCATTAGCTATTGATTTTCCGGAAATATGAGCAATTAGAAATGCTTGCATAGAGTAAAATAATTTACCACACAAACTTTATTATAATAAGAAATATGTCAATTAACAATATAAAACTTCCCACGCTTATGAATACATGTCATTTATGCCCATATAATTAGGCGTACGGTGAAACCGTACGCCTAAAACAAGGTTAAAAATCATCCTATTTTAATAATTCGTTCTCTTCGTATAATGGGTATGAAGCAGTTCGTGAGACTTATGCCCACAGGGTTCACCCAAAAACTCTTCATACAGCTTCTTTATAAACGGGTTTTCATGGGACTTACGGATAGGAAGGCTCTTATCTTCATCGTAAATTGCCTTTGCTCTTGCTACCTTCAAATCAATGTCCATTCTTACCTTTGCCGGCTGTATCGGCTGTCCGCCGCCGGTCACGCATCCGCCGGGGCATCCCATGATTTCAATAAAATCATACTGGGCTTCTCCTGCCTTGATCCTGTCAAGCAGCTTTCTTGCATTGCCCAAACCGTGAGCCACAGCTGCCCGTATGGTCCTGCCCGGCAGTTCTACAACAGCTTCTTTTATTCCTTCTACTCCTCTTACAGCAGTATACTCAATACTATCAATAGGCTTTCCTGCAAGAATCTCTGCAACCGTTCTCAAGGCTGCTTCCATAACGCCTCCGGTTGCCCCAAAGATAACACCTGCTCCGCTTGCATCCCCAAAGGGATTGTCAAAGCTTTCATCCGGCAGTGCTGCAAAGTCAATTCCTGCTTCCTTTATCATGCGGGCAAGCTCCCTGGTCGTAATAACCGCATCCACATCGGGAGTACCGGTTGCGGCCAGTTCGGGCCGTACGCTTTCAAACTTTTTAGCAGTACAAGGCATTACAGATACCACTCGAATGTCAGCGGGATTAATACCCATCTTTTCCGCATAGTAGGATTTTATAATTGCGCCGAACATTTCATGGGGCGATTTGCAGGAAGACAAATTATCCAAAAATTCCGGATAATTGTGTTCACAGAACTTAATCCAGCCGGGACTGCATGAGGTAATTAAGGGAAGGTTTTTACCTTCTTTAAGGCGTCCCAAGAGCTCCGTTCCTTCTTCCATTATGGTTAAATCTGCTGCCGTGTCGGTATCAAATACCTTTGCAAAACCAATTCTCCTCAAGGCAGCTACCATTTTGCCCGTTACCCTTGTTCCAATGGGCATTCCAAATTCTTCGCCCAGTGCAACCCTTACTGCAGGAGCCGTCTGTACCACAACATGCTTTGTCTCATCACTGAGCATTTCCCATACACGGTCTACATCATCTTTTTCCCTCAAGGCACCTACCGGACATGCAACTATGCACTGTCCGCACATGGTACAGGGCACCTCGCTGAGGGGCTTATTAAAGGCAGAGGCAACTATTGTCTTAAATCCTCTTTCCTGGGCATCAATAACCGATACGGTCTGGATATTCTTACAAACACTCACACACCTTCTGCACAATACGCATTTGTTAGGATCCCTTACTATTGAAGGAGAAAAATCATCCACCGGGAACCTATAGGTCTCGCCTTCAAAACGAATATTTTGCACATTTAAATCTTCTGCCAATTTCTGCAACTCACAATTCCTGTTTCTTACGCAGGTAAGGCACTTGCGGTCATGATTGGAAAGTATTAGCTCCAGGTTTACCTTTCTTGCTTCCCTTACGGCAGGCGTGTTTGTTCTGATTTCCAGGCCTTCCGATACAGGGTATACACAGGCAGCCTGCAAGCTTCTTGCCCCTTTAACTTCAACGACGCATATTCTGCAAGCGCCTATCTCATTTATGCCTTTTAAATAACAAAGTGTCGGTATATCTATATTTGCACTTCTGGCCGCCTCAAGAACGGTATAATTCTTAGGCACCTGAATTTTTTGGCCGTCAATAATTACATTCACCATTTCCACTGCTCACATCCCCTTTCCATTAGTGATTCTTAAATATTGCCTTAAACGGACATTTTTCCATACATACCCCGCACTTAATACATTTTTCCGTATCAATGGTATAAGGTTTCTTTCTTTCGCCGCTTATGGCATTTACCGGACATTGCTTAGCACAAATACCGCAACCTCTGCACAAACCCGCATCAATGGTATATACCAGAAGCGATTTACATACTCCCGCCGGACATTTCTTATCCTTTACATGGGCAATGTATTCGTCTCTAAAATACCTTAAAGTGCTCAGAATTGGGTTTGGAGCCGACTGTCCAAGTCCGCACAATGCAGATGCCTTTACGTTTTTACACAAGGTCTCGAGATTTTCAATGTCTTCCATAGTACCGTTGCCATTAGTTATTTTATCCAATATTTCAAGCATGCGCTTTGTTCCGATTCTACAGGGGGAACACTTACCACAGGATTCATCCACCGTAAATTCAAGGAAGAACTTGGCAATATCCACCATACAAGTGTCTTCATCCATTACAATCAATCCGCCGGAACCCATCATTGAACCAATGCTTATCAAAGAATCATAATCAATGGGTGTGTCAGCCAATTCTGCCGGGATACATCCTCCGGAAGGACCTCCTGTCTGAGCAGCTTTAAATTTCTTTCCGTTAGGAACGCCTCCGCCGATTTCTTCAACAATTTCCCTGAGGGTTGTTCCCATTGGTATTTCCACCAAGCCGGTATTCTTGATTTTTCCGCCCAATGCAAATACCTTTGTACCCTTGCTTTTTTCCGTACCAATGCTGGAAAACCATTCGGGGCCCTTTGTAATAATTACCGGAATATTTGCATAAGTCTCAACATTATTCAATAAGGTAGGCTTACCCCATAATCCTTTTACCGCAGGGAACGGAGGCCTTGGCCTTGGTTCTCCCCTGTGCCCTTCTATGGATGTCATAAGTGCCGTTTCTTCTCCGCATACAAAAGCCCCTGCACCCAAACGTATCTCAAGATCAAAACTAAAATCAGTGCCAAAAATATTTTGTCCCAGCAGTCCGTATTCCCTGGCCTGGTCAATAGCAATTTGAAGTCTCTTTACCGCAATTGGATACTCGGCACGAATGTATATAAACCCCTGGTTTGCACCGACTGCATATCCTGCAATAGCCATGGCTTCTATAACGCTGTGAGGGTCACCTTCAAGGATACTTCTGTCCATGAATGCACCGGGGTCTCCTTCATCCGCATTACATGCAACATATTTTTGATCGCCCTGTGCCTTTGCAGTAAATTCCCATTTCAATCCTGTCGGGAATCCGCCGCCTCCGCGGCCTCTTAATCCGGACCTCTTGATTATATCTATTACCTGTTCAGGTGTCATTTCCGTTAACACCTTCCCGAGGGCACTGTAACCACCAAAGGCAATATATTCGTCAATGTTTTCAGGATTAATCACTCCGCAGTTTCTAAGCGCAATACGGAACTGCTTCTTGTAAAAATCAACCTGGTTTAAGGACTTAACCGTATCATCTTCCTGTACTGTCTCCTGGTATAAAAGTCTCTTGACAATACGTCCTTTTAAAAGATGCTCCTCTACAATTTCCTTTACATCTTCCGGTTTTACCATGCTGTAAAAAGCACCTTCGGGATATACAATAACAACTGGACCCAGGGCGCACAGGCCAAAACATCCGGTCTTGATTACTTTAATTTCCCTTTCTATGCCATGCTTGATAAGCTGTTCTTCCATCTCATTTATAATTTTTTCACAGCCTGAGGAAGTACATCCGGTACCGCCACAGACCAGAACATGCGATCTTACCAATTCCATCAAAAAACCCTCCTTTTATGCTATACTTATTTATCCGCTGCTCCGATAGTATATTGTATACACGGTTTTCCATTAACAATGTGTTCATTAACAATCTGTACTGCTTTTTCCGGTGTCATCTTTACATAAGTGACCTTTTCCTCTCCAGGTACATATACCTCTACAATCGGCTCAAGCCTGCACACTCCAATGCAGCCTGTCTGCGTAACCACTACATTTTTGAGCTTTCTTCTTGCAACTTCTTCAACAAATGCATTTAATACGGGTCTTGCTCCTGCTGCAATACCGCATGTTGCCATACCCACTACAATTCTTATTCCTTCTTCACGTTTTTTTCTCAAATTTATTTGATCCAGCGTTCTTTTTCTGATTTCTTCCAACTCTGCCAAACTCTTCATCACAACACACTCCCATACATATTTTTAATGTTTTCAGACAGATATTCTTTCATCCATAAAATAACTTCCGGGTGGTTTAACTCTAACCCTGAAATCGCCTTTTTGATTTCGCGGGTATCAAATATGAAATTCTTATCATTTACGGTATGTGTATATACATAATCAATTTCAGGATTACATACCACAAGTGTCAAAATAGTTCCTACTATATCTCCTAATGGGGCACGATCAATGTGACTATATACAAATTCTGCTTTTACGGTAGTCCCCTTCCCCGGTGCCGATTTTATGTCCAATCTACCTCCACAAGCCTCTGCTGCTCCTTTAAGTAAAGGAATACCTAATCCAACCTTACGCGTATTTCGAGTAGTAACAAACGGATCCCATACATTTTCCAGCAACTCGGGTGTCATTCCCTTACCGTTATCGGATACCAAAATAGTCAATAAATCCTCTCTCGCATCTTCAACTATCTCAATACTTATCAATGTTGATCCGGCAGTTATGGAGTTCTGTACTATATCCAGAATATGCAACGATAATTCCCTCATAATAACACCCAAAGCATATATTCATCAATACTTATTTAGTATTCCCTCAACATCGTCAACCGTCAGACGTCCATAAACATCATCATTAATTGTTACTACAGGAGCCAAGCCACATGCACCGATGCAACGAGTAGCTTCCAATGAAAATTTACCGTCCTCCGTACATTCTCCCACATCTATACCGATCTTTTCTTTAATTTTATCAATTATTGCACCCGCACCTTTTACATAACATGCTGTTCCAAGGCATACGCTAATTTTGTATTTTCCCTTTGGATTTAGCGAAAATTGTGTATAAAATGTTACAATACCGTATATTTCCGTTAAAGGTACATTTAGTCCCTCTGAAATCATCTTTTGAACCTCAAGAGGCAAATAACCGTATATTTCTTGAGCTTCATGAAGAACAGGAATTAATGCACCCTTTTGGTTCTTATGTTTTTCTATAACTTCTTTCAGCTTTTGTGCTTGTTCTTCCGTACCAACAAAGGTACAGCATTTTTGCCCATTCATAATTAACCCTCCTTGATAAAAATCCATTATTTACAAACGACACCACACTTTGTTACAGCAATGTCATTCTTTGTTACTAATTTAACATTCTACCTGCTTTTATTATAGCAAGAGATTGTTAATAAATCTACACTTTTTTTTAATTTTTTTACTAAAAAATATTAGAGTATAAACAAAAAAATTTGGCTAAATTCTATAAAAAATTTCTTTAGTTACATGCCTTTAAGATACTTCAACAAAGAAACAATTGTCTTTTCCTCCAGCTCAACAAATTCATCCGGCTCTGAAATGTCCCATAAATAATGGGCATCTGAATTGCATAGGATACGGTATTTTTCAATACCTGGATTTTGCCTGGCATATTCTTTTTTATCCACCCTTTTTGACACTTCAACGGCAGTAAAACCCAATTCATCGGGAATAAAGCCAAGATTTGAGATAATACTAAAAGAATTTTTATCAATATGAGCAGGAATTGCAACCCCGCCAACCTTTTCCACCTCGTATTTTATACGATGTATGGGCAGTGCGGTTGCCGTAACCAACAGTTTATCTTCATAACCTATGACTTCATCCTTGCTGTTGTAAAGGACCTGCGGTCCAAATATATCCGGCCTGTTCTTGAAGGCAGGTAAATGCCTTTGAACCAAGTTTTCAATTTCAACTGCAGATTCCAGATCTGGAAACAAACACAGCACATGAACTTCTTCGCTGGTTTGTACTTCCATCCCCGGCACTGCAATTATCCCTTTATCCTGCGCACATTCCATTATCGCCTGCGTATTCCCCACCGCATTATGGTCGGTTACAGCAATAAAGTCCAACCCTTTTAAAGCTGCCATATTAACAATATTATTGGGGGTCATGTCTTCATCACCGCAAGGCGATAAAGCGGAATGAATGTGCAAATCAATATAGTACCTCATAAAATATCCTTCAATGCGGATGCAAGTTCAAAGGAATTTAAGGATGAAGAAAGCAATGGTACTCCCTGCTCCTCTGCCTTTCTGACAACCTGCTCATCAACTGGTATATCCTCCGGGATAATGATGCAGGCAACTTCTGTTAACAAAGCCACTGCAACAATATTTACATTGTTCTGAACGGTAATCCAAACATTGCCCTTTTGGGCACGGGACATAACCCAGCTTAAAAGATCGCATATATAGCATCCTTGTACTTCCCTTTCCAGTTCCCTTACACCTGCTATCACTTTGCAAGGAATTTTTTTAACAAGCTCATTTAACGTCATAACATTCCTCCAGTAAATGTAAAACATTTTTTTGTTAATTAATCATCACAATTCAAAATATTATCATTTTTCTTTTTCTTTGTCCATAAGAATCACAGCAATCAGTTATTGACTGTTTGATGTCATCAACCATTCCAGAAACTGCTCATCCGGTTTTCTATCCTCTATTGGAATGTTAAACTTGTTGTAGAAGTGGTCGGAAAGCTGCTGGGCTATCTTATTCCTTTTATCGGGTGAAAGCTGCTGCCTGCGACTTAAAAATTCTTTTATTAAGT
>JAAYHJ010000030.1 GCA_012735465.1 Clostridiaceae bacterium | reverse complement strand
TTGCAAAAGATTATGAGGTTTTGACATTGGGCGATACCAGTGCAGTAATAGAAAACCTTAAATTGCCCACAGTAGGTCAATATGGAAGTACAATCACATGGGTTTCCAGTGATGAAACCGTTATAAGCAATACGGGTGTTATTTACGCCGGAGACGTAGATAAAACTGCTACACTTACTGCTACCATTACCAGGGGTGGAGCAACATTGACAAAAACCTTTGAGGTAACAGTAAAAAATAAGGGAATCATAGCAGAAACCATCTTAAATGAAGTAGCAGAAAGCCTTACCATACCTAATGCAGATGATATTCGTGGAAATATTACTCTGCCATTAGAAAGAAAAGGCGCCACCATTTCATGGGCAACCGACAGGCCGGATGTTGTAAATGTAAATGAAATAGTAAATGAAAACTATGACAATACACCTCCGGGAGTTGTTACAAGACAAGATACCGATGTACAGGTAAAATTAACTGCTACCATCACTTATGATGGAAGGAGTCTTACAAAAGAAATACCGATTACGGTAAAAGCAAAGCCCAAAAACGTTACTGAAGACGATATGAAGGCATATTTATTCACATACTTTACAGGCGAATACACTGCAAACGGAGAACAAATTTATTTTGCAACCAGTAAAGATGGTTTGCATTGGAAAGAATTAAACGACGGCAATCCTGTATTGACTTCAAAGGTTGGAGATAAAGGTGTTCGTGACCCTTATATCATGCGTTCCCCAGAAGGAGATAAGTTCTATATGATAGCCACCGACCTTAGAATATACAACGGTGCAGGCTGGGGTGCAGCGCAAACAGCTGGAAGTAAATCAATTGTTGTTTGGGAATCCACTGACTTAGTGAACTGGTCTGAAGAAAGATTGGTTAAGGTTGCAAGGGATGATGCCGGATGTACATGGGCTCCTGAATTTGTATATGATGAAAAGACAGGAGAATATCTGGTATTCTGGGCATCCAAGGTTGGAGAAGATAATTATAGAAAGCACAGAATATATGCAGCTAAAACAAGAGATTTTTATACTTTTACAGAACCGTTCGTATATCTTGAAAGACCACAAGATGTAATTGACTTAACTATTATTAAACATGACGGTTATTATTACAGGTTCTCAAAGGATGAGGTAAACAAAAATATTATCGTTGACAGATCAGATCAGTTGTTAGGAAAACCCTTTGAAAGAGTTTCCGCGCCGGTTGTAGAAAGTCAGGCCGGAGTTGAAGGACCTGCAATTTTCAAATTTATTGGTGAAAATAAGTGGTGCTTGTTGCTGGACAACTATGGTGGTATTGGATATTATCCTCTTGTTTCCACCGATCTTGCATCCGGTGTATTTAGGAGACTTGATCCATCTGAATATTCACTGCCAAGCAGCCCGCGTCATGGAACAGTAATACAAATTACTCAGGAAGAATACGATGCTCTAATGGCAAAATGGAACAGAGAGGTTCAAAAGCCTGATGAAGAAGAACAGCAAGAACCCATTCTTGAATACAATTTTGATGAAACACTAACAGACCGCACAATCAAGGATGCAAGCGGCAATAATTATACAGGTACTCTCTTTGGAAACGCAACTTATGTGACCGATGCAGAAAAAGGTCAAGTACTGTATTTAGACGGAACAAGCAACACATATGCTGAGTTCCCAAGAGGTTTCTTTGAAGGTAGAGATACAGTAACAATTTCCATGGATATTAAGCCTGTAACCGTATCCGGTAATTTCTTTACATTTACTATAGGTAAAGATAATAGAAAATATATGTTCTTAAGAACCCGGGATACTGAAATAAGAAACGCTATTACGGTAAGTTCATGGCAAAACGAACAGGAAGCTAAGGCAACTACATCTTCAATAAGAAATAAATGGATGAACTTGAAGCTAGTAATCACTCCTACCAGCATGGCTATTTATAAAGATGGAGTATTAATAGCTGAAAATAAAAATGTAACCATAACCATATCTGATTTGGGTGTTGATTTGATTGCATACTTAGGTAAATCTTTCTATCCAGAGGATGCTTACTTTAGGGGTTACTTTGATAATGTAAAAGTATACAACCGTGCACTTAGTGCATTAGAAATTGCCGGTGAATTTGGCATTAAAATTCCTGCTGTCAAGGGTGTATCAGCAGAAGGCTATCATGTTATCACAAGCCAAATTGATACAGAAAATAATAAAATAAAAGTATATTTCAGCCGCAACAACAGTGAAAGAAAAGATTTGACACAGGTGCCGCTGACTTATGATTTGGTTGAAGGCTGCACATTGGAAGGAGAAAACGGAGCACCGGTTGATTTGACCAGTCCTGTAACGGTTAAAGTTAATGTACCGGGACAAAACCAACAGGTATGGACGGTAGAAGGAGTATTTGCTAATAATCCGATTTTGCCGGGATTATATGCAGATCCGGATATTGATGTGTTTGGAGATACATTCTATATCTATCCTACAACCGATGGATTCGATGGATGGAGCGGAACCCAGTTCCACGTGTTCTCATCCAAGGATTTAATCAACTGGAAAGACGAAGGAGTAATATTAGATGTTGCTACCGATGATGTTCCATGGGCAGTAGGAAGTGCATGGGCTCCAAGTATCGAAGAAAAGAATGGAAAGTATTATTTCTACTTCTGTGCAAAACGCCCAGACGGAAAATCATGTATAGGTGTAGCTGTAGCAGACAGCCCAACAGGTCCGTTCACAGCACAGCCTCAGCCATTGATAACACCTGAAATAGCTTCTCAGGAAGGTATTTCTATGGGACAGACCATAGACCCGTCAATCTTCACAGATGATGACGGAAGAGTTTATATGCTCTTTGGTAACGGCAACGCTGCTATAGTAGAACTGAATGAAGACATGATAAGCTACAAGCCCGGAACCATGAAAAATATTTCCGGTGCAAGCGGTATCAGAGAAGCTATCACCGTAACCAAGAGAGATGGTATTTATCATTTTACATGGTCAGTTGATGATACAGGAAGTGAAAACTATCATGTAAGATACGGTACTTCAAATAACATCTATGGACCTATTAATTACAGGGGTATTATATTGCAGAAAGACCCGAGCAAAGATATTCTGGGAACAGGGCATCACTCCATATTGCAGATTCCTGGAAAAGATGAGTACTACATTGCTTACCATAGATTTGGTACACCGCTAAGCAAATATCCAAGCGGCAAAGGATTCAATAGAGAAACATGTTTGGATAAAGTGGAATTTGATGAAAATGGTTACATGAAAGTGATAACTCCTACCCATGAAGGTATTACCACTCCTGTAACTCTAGATCCGGTTCCGGTGGATGAAGAGCTTACAATAGTAACATCCTTCAATATGAGCAACTTGGAGCCAAACCAACTTCTACAGGCAAATGTAGATGTGACGAATCATAACAGGGAAAAAGGTTCTGTGCTTGTTATTGTTGGTTTGTACGATGCTCAAAACAGGATGGTTAATGTATCCTATATTTCTAAAGAAATAAAGATAGGCGAAAGCGAACACTTAAGGTCAGGGTTCAGGTTGCCAGAAGATGTAACCAACCATAAGGTAAGAGTGTTTGTATGGGACGGCAATACCCTCGAGGATACATCAATGGAGCCGCTTTCAAATGTGGTAGAACTTAGGTAATAATAAACAAAAAAATACCGGCAGATTGTCTGTCGGTATTTTTTTGTTTATTTTTTTTTGTTTAGCGGATACTAAAAGCGGGAGGGTTGTACTTTGAAAAGAATAATAATTACTGTTGTCTCGACGATTATTGTTGTATCAATTATTTTATTATCAAATTACATATATCTTTCATCCTTTATCGATGTGAAAGTGTATAAAGTGCGTAAAGCACGTATCATATCCAGCGTATCCAGCAATGGAAGAGTGGAAGAAATAGATAGGGAAGAAATACATGTAGAAACTCCTGCCCGTATTAATAAGGTGATGGTTGATGTAGGAGATCAGGTCAGGGCAGGTCAAGAGCTTATTGAATTGGAGCTGGGAGATTTGGAACTGCAGTTAAAACAGGCAAGGACCAGACTGGAGATAGAAAAACTTAACTATGTCAACATGTTAAATGGTTCAAATACAAGGCTTATCGGAGAAGGTGAATATGTTCAGGAAGTCTGGAACGAATATCCTGAATATGCGGGAAATACCGCAGAAGTATACCAAAAGAGGATTGAAATTGCTCAATTGGAAGTGGAAAAACTGGAGCAGAAGCTTAAGCAACAGCCCAGGATACTGAAAAGCCCTATAGATGGTATTGTTACAGCGGTTAATGTGCGCAAGGGGAGTATTACAAATTCTCTGGAACCTGTTATTACCATATCGAATGTAAAAAATTTGCAGGTGGTAGCCAATGTGAGTGAATACTATATTTCCAAGATAAAAGAAGGGCAGAAGGTTGAAATTCGGGGGGAGGCTTTTAAAAATAATTGCTACAACGGTATAGTAAAAAAAATATCGCCCATAGCAAAACAATTAATCACAGGACAAAATAGTGAAACAATAGTAGAAATTTTCGTGGATGTTTTAAATGAAGACAGTGAATTAAAGCCGGGGTACTCGGCAGAAATAAAAATCATAACGGAAGAAAAAGGTGATGCTTTGCTTATACCTTATGAGGCAATTACTCAGGATGAAGATAATCAGGATATGGTTTATGTTGTCAGGAATAACAGGGCTTATAAAAGGAAGATTGTTACGGGAGCGGAACTGGAAACAGAGATTGAAGTTGTAAAGGGTATTAAAGAAGGAGAAAAGGTTATACTTAATCCGTCAAAGGAAATTAGGAGCGGTACAAAGGTCAGGGCATTTTTAGATAACTAGGTGTGACAGGTGATAATATGAATGTGATGGAATGTGTAAAAATATCTTTAGCAAGCATAGTTTCCAATAAGTTAAGAACATTGCTTACAATAATTGGAATCACAATAGGTATTTCATCGGTCATTGCAATTATATCAATTGGCAAAGGTGGACAAACAGCTATTTTAAATGAGTTTGATAAATTAGGGACCAATAGTATAAACATTCGTGCCAAGACCGGAGTAGTTCAAGGAAAGGACATACTTAGGCTTGATGACGCAGTAAATATAGAGAAATACATACCGCAGGCCGAGAGCGTCACGCCGGTATTCAATGGCTTTGGTTTAATAAAGAATAATAATAAAATCAGGGAAGCATATATTTGGGGAATAGATAAGGATTTTAAAGATATATTTAGCCTGGAGCTGCTACATGGAAGATTAATCAATCAAAATGATACGCGTTTGGCCAGAAATGTAGTAGTTATAGATAATGTAGTAGCAAAAAAGCTGTTTCATAGGGGAAATGTCATTGGCAAAACCATTAATCTGATTGTTAGAAAGGATTCGGTAATTTTAACCATAATTGGAGTTGTAAAGAATTCCAATGAAATTTTTGATAATATTTTTGATGAGCAGGTTCCTACTTTTATTTATATGCCGATAACAACTTTGCAAAGGATATATAATTCAAATTATGTTGATTTTATTTCTGTAAAAGTAGGCAAGGGTGAAAACCCGGATGAAGTTGGTATAAAGATTGTGAATTTCCTGGAAAGAAGTCATCATACCAGCCAGAAATACTATGCTGAAAACATGTTAAAGCAAAGAGAACAGGTACGGAGGGTAACAAATATACTTACCTACATTATTGGAGCAATAGGTGCAATCTCACTGATAGTTGGGGGGATAGGAATAATGAACATCATGCTGGTATCTGTGAAAGAAAGGACGAAAGAAATAGGCATAAGAAAAGCCGTTGGAGCACGAAAGGGAGATATATTGAAACAGTTCCTTACTGAAGCTGTTTTGCTGACATTAATAGGCGGAATAATGGGTATTGCAACAGGGATTTTTTTTTCATGGCTATTATCCGTTTTTTCAGGTTTGCCGATGGAAATATCCATGCCCACCATTATAATAGCTTTACTTTTCTCTGCATTTATTGGTATACTGTTTGGTGTATATCCTGCCCAAAAAGCCTCAAACCTGGACCCTATTGAGGCATTAAGGTATGAATAAATCTTGTTCATGGCATAATTAAGAAAATAGTCATTATGGATTGAATAGTGTTTTCTTGATTATGCCTTAATTAATAAAGGGAAAAGTTGCCTGATAAGTAACTACACCAAAGATATTGCATATAATGTAGCAAGAATTGATAATAATATAGACTCATCTGTATTATTGGTTGCAGATTAAAAATATGAATAGTTTTTTTGGCTTATATATGCAATGTTCGGTACTGCATACAATAATGTACTTAGTCATATACTACACTTGAAGGGATGTGAATTTGATGGAGTACCTGTATATAGGAATAAATGATGAACTGGAAGAAGTCAAAAGCATAATAGAAGAAGCGATAAATGACCTGGAAGCAAAAGGGATATATATTAAGTTAAATCATAAGAAGATGAATGATGTCAATTATTTGGAAGTCCAGCTTAATTCGGAGAATAAGATGAACCATTTAAAAAAATTCTTGGCAAACCTCCTTGCAGAGTATATAATCGAAAAATATGAACATAGATTTATTACCCGCATCATTCATTCAAATTATTGTTATTTTAATACGGGTGAACGAAGGGAAATATTAAGGACGGCATTAAAGAATATTGTAGGATTTGGAGAAAAAAATATCTTTAGCAATTTGTTTATGATTAGGAGAAAAAACATTGTAGCCAGGAAACTGCTTGAATACCTTGAGACTTCAAATGAAATTATCCTGGATGGTTTTGTCACCTTCCGACTGAAAGATTATATTAAAGAATTGGAAGAGGTAGTGGACAAAGCAGTGGATGACTACATGATGGAGAAAGAATATAGGGAATTTATTCGTCTGTTAAAATATTTTGTTGATATTCAGGAACCAAAATTTGATATTGTGCATGTTCTTGCCGGATATAATAACAAATATGTATTGCTGGAGAGTTCAGGAAGGGAGATCACAAACGATTGTATTCAGGATTTTGTGAACGAAGTATCGGAAGAGGATATTAATTTTGATGATTTGCTGGTCAGTTCACTTATCACCCTTGCACCAAATAAGATATACATTCATTTGACAGGACAGATAAAGAATAAGGAACTAATGGAAACGATAAAAAATGTTTTTGTAGATAAAGTGGTATTTTGTTCAGGATGTGACCTTTGCTTAACTCATAATATGGGTTCAAATGGGATAAAAAGAAGCGATTATGTTGAAAAATAAGTGGTATATTAAAACATTATGCCTATAAAGCATGATGTTTTTTTTTATTATTTATTATACTATATTATACTATAAAACATATGTTTGCTTTTTAATTTATATATGGTATAATTACTACAGTATTTGTGAGGTGGTTGTATGGGAAAATTTGAGGTGGTTTCTGATTTTAAGCCACAGGGAGATCAGCCTAAAGCAATAAGGCAGCTTAGCGAAGGTATACTAAAGGGCTACAGGGGCCAGACCCTTTTGGGCGTTACCGGTTCGGGGAAAACCTTTACCATTGCAAATGTGATTCAGGAAGTGCAAAAGCCTACATTGGTGCTGGCGCATAATAAAACTCTGGCAGCCCAATTATGCAGTGAGTTCAAAGAGTTTTTCCCTAACAATGCAGTCGAATATTTTGTGAGCTATTATGATTATTACCAGCCGGAAGCATATATACCCCAAACCGATACCTATATTGAAAAGGATGCGTCAATTAACGATGAAATTGATAAGCTGCGCCACTCGGCAACGGCAGCGCTGTTTGAAAGAAGAGATGTAATCATTGTAGCCAGTGTATCATGCATCTATGGTTTAGGCGATCCTATTGACTACAAGAACCTGGTCATATCATTGCGACCGGGTATGGTTCGGGACCGGGATGAAGTGTTAAAAAAGCTGGTGGAAATACAGTATGAAAGAAATGACATTAATTTTACCCGTGGCAAATTTAGGGTACGGGGTGATGTGGTTGAAGTGTTTCCGTCAAACTACGGCGATAAAGCTATCCGTATAGAATTTTTTGGAGATGAAGTGGAGAGAATTGCAGAGATTGATGCGTTAACCGGTGAAATAACGGGAATACGCAATCATTGTGCCATTTTCCCTGCTTCCCATTATGTAACGACCCGTGATAAGATGGAAAAGGCTATTATTGGAATAGAGAAAGAGTTGGAAGAACGCGTTGCTGAGCTTAAAAGCCAAGGAAAATTGCTGGAAGCTCAGCGCCTTACCCAGAGGACAAAATACGATATTGAGATGATGAGGGAAGTCGGTTTTTGCCAAGGAATTGAGAACTATTCAAGACATATAAGCGGTCGTGAGCCGGGCAGTCCTCCTTTTACGCTTCTGGATTATTTTCCTAAGGACTATTTGTTGGTGGTAGACGAATCCCATGTAACCATACCTCAGATACGGGGTATGTATGCCGGTGACAGGTCAAGGAAAACTTCTTTAGTTGAATATGGTTTCAGGTTGCCCTCTGCCTATGACAACAGACCGCTGAATTTTGAGGAATTTGAAGCAAGAATAAATCAGGTTATTTTTGTCAGTGCTACCCCGGGAGAATATGAACGACAACATTCTGAAAGGGTGGTGGAACAAATCATACGGCCTACCGGTTTGGTAGACCCGGAAGTGGTTGTGAGACCTGTTAAGGGACAAATTGATGACCTGGTGAGTGAGATTAATGAGCGGGTGCAAAAAAAGGAAAGGGTATTGGTTACAACTTTAACTAAAAAAATGGCAGAAGATTTAACCGATTATTTAAAGGATATGGATATAAAAGTGAAATATCTTCATTCGGATATTCATACCATTGAAAGAATGGAAATAATTCGGGACCTGCGCTTGGGAATATTTGATGTATTGGTGGGTATAAATCTCTTAAGGGAGGGCCTGGACATTCCTGAGGTATCTCTCGTAGCAATATTGGATGCTGATAAACAAGGCTTCCTGCGCTCGGAAACATCCCTTATACAGACCATTGGCAGAGCGGCAAGGAATGTTTCCGGAAAAGTAATTATGTATGCGGATGAAGTAACCGATTCAATGGCAAGAGCAATTAACGAGACGAATAGGAGAAGAAAACTGCAGATGGAATACAATGAGAAGCATGGCATTATCCCGAAAACTATTCGAAAAGGGGTAAGACAAGTAATTGAGGCTACAAAGGCGGTGGAAGAGAGCGAAGTATATGCGGTGAAAGGTAAATCAGGCCATATGTATAAGGTGAATATAGATGAGGAAATCGAGCGATTGACGCGGGAAATGAAAGAAGCTGCAGCAAGGCTTGAATTTGAAAGGGCAGCAATGTTAAGGGATAAAATACAACATTTAAAAGCACAAATTTAAAAATAAACGTAGCTTTTTGGGAAGGTAGAAGTGAGAAGTATGTCAAGGAACAGTATTTTTATAAAAGGTGCAAGGGAACATAATCTGAAAAATATAGATGTAGAGATACCAAGGGACAAACTGGTTGTACTGACCGGATTAAGCGGTTCGGGTAAGTCTTCCCTGGCCTTTGATACCATATATGCCGAGGGCCAAAGAAGATACGTGGAGTCCTTGTCCGCTTATGCAAGGCAATTCTTAGGCCAGATGGAAAAGCCGGATGTGGATTATATTGAAGGCTTATCCCCGGCTATTTCAATTGACCAAAAAACAACCAGCAAAAACCCCCGTTCAACCGTAGGTACGGTCACAGAAATTTATGATTATCTAAGGCTTTTATATTCACGCATAGGAGTTCCCCATTGCCCTGAATGCGGTAAGGAAATACATCAGCAAACCATTGACCAGATTGTGGACCATGTGATGGGACTTGAAGAAGGGACAAGGATACAAGTTTTAGCACCAATTATCCGTTCAAAGAAAGGAGAGCATCAAAAAGTCTTTGAAGATGCTAAAAAAAACGGATATGTTAGGGTCAGAGTGGACGGAGAAATCCGCGAGCTGTCTGAAGATATAAAGCTTAATAAAAATAAAAAGCACAATATAGAAATTGTGATAGACAGACTTATTGTTCGCAGGGAGATACGTAAGCGGTTAGCCGATTCATTGGAAACCGCAATGCAGTTATCCGATGGTATAGTAATGGTGGACGTAATCGGCGGGGAAGAAATGATGTTTAGTCAAAACTATGCCTGCAGTGATTGCGGAATAAACATGGAAGAGCTGTCTCCCCGTATGTTTTCGTTTAACAGTCCTTTTGGTGCCTGCCCCCGATGCAGTGGTTTGGGAATATTCATGGAAATAGATCCTGATATGGTTATTCCCAATAAGAATATATCCATAGCACAAGGGGCTATCAATGCAGGGGGATGGAATACGGCCAATGGGGACAGCCTATCCCGTGCATATTTTGAAGCCTTGTCAAAAGAATACGGCTTTAGCTTGGATACTCCTATAAAAGATCTTCCGGAAGAAATTGTTGATATCATTCTTTATGGAACAAAGGGTAAAAAAATAAAGGTGGATTATGAAAGGGAATATGGAAAAAGCTCTTTTAATCTTCCCTTTGAGGGTGTTATTAATAATCTGAAACGAAGATATAATGAAACCCAGTCGGATTGGGTACGCAGTGAATTGGAAAGCCTGATGAGTATGAAACCTTGCCCGGAATGTAAGGGAGCCCGCTTAAAAAAGGAAGTATTGGCAGTTACGGTGGGCGGCAAAAACATTGATGAAGTAACCCATATGTCCATAGCCGAATGTAGAGAATTTTTCCAAAACTTAGATCTTTCAGAAAAAGATAAAAGGATAGCACATCAGATTTTAAAGGAGATTAATAATCGGCTGACTTTTTTGATAGATGTGGGCCTGGATTATCTGACATTGTCCCGTTCGGCAGGAACCCTTTCCGGTGGTGAAGCCCAGAGGATACGGCTGGCTACCCAGATTGGTTCAAGCTTAATGGGTGTTTTATATATTTTAGATGAGCCAAGCATTGGTTTGCACCAGCGCGACAATAATAAATTGTTAAAAACGCTTAAAAATTTAAGGGATTTGGGCAATACCCTGATTGTTGTGGAGCATGATGAAGATACCATGTATGCAGCCGACTATATAATTGATATCGGCCCGGGAGCAGGAATCCACGGCGGTTATATTGTAGCAGCGGGTACGGTGGAAGATATTAAAAAATGTAGTAATTCGGAAACAGGGCTTTATCTCAGCGGGAAAAAATCCATTCCTGTCCCTGAAAAAAGGAGGGAACCGAAGGGTAAGTACTTAAAAATAATTGGCGCAAGGGAAAACAATTTAAAAAATATTAATGTAGACATTCCCCTTGGAGTCTTTGTATGCGTAACCGGTGTATCGGGTTCCGGAAAAAGCTCTTTGATCAATGAAATACTTTATAAAAAACTTGCCAGTGAGCTGAACAGGGCAAAGGTAAAACCAGGAAATCATGATCATATTATAGGATTGGAGCATCTTGATAAGGTTATCAATATTGATCAATCCCCCATTGGCAGGACTCCAAGATCCAATCCTGCAACTTATACAGGGGTTTTTGATGATATCAGAAACCTTTTTGCAAACAGCAACGAAGCAAAAATGAGGGGATACAAACCGGGCAGGTTTAGCTTTAACGTAAAAGGCGGGCGATGTGAAGCCTGTTGCGGAGACGGTATAATTAAGATTGAAATGCACTTCTTACCCGATGTATATGTACCCTGTGATGTGTGCAAAGGTAAGAGGTATAACCGGGAAACCCTGGAGGTAAAGTATAAGGGCAAGAATATAAGTGAAGTGCTGGATATGACGGTGGAAGAAGCCTTGGAGTTCTTTGAAAACATACCTAAGATTCAGCGTAAGCTGCAAACTTTATATGATGTAGGTTTGTCCTACATAAAGCTGGGCCAGTCGTCAACCACCCTCTCGGGCGGGGAGGCACAAAGGGTGAAGCTAGCTACCGAACTTAGCAAGAGAAGTACCGGCAAAACCATGTATATACTGGATGAGCCTACAACAGGGCTTCATATTGCCGATGTACATAAATTGATAGAAGTATTGCAAAGATTGGTTGATGCAGGAAATACGGTAGTAGTTATTGAACATAATCTGGATGTAATAAAAACTGCTGATTATATAATTGATCTCGGCCCTGAAGGAGGGGACAGGGGCGGATATGTGGTATGTGAAGGAACTCCGGAACAGGTTGCGCTGTGTGAACAGTCATATACCGGTTTTTTCTTAAAAAAGATATTGAATAAAAAGGATGGGTAGTTTGCCCATCCTTATATATTTTAAACCATTTATTAGCTATTCGCTGGGAGGCGTAGGATCATCTTCTTCCCTTCCGGGTAAGCTGTTTTCATTGATGTCATAGTTAGAATTATAATTCACATCGCTGTATTCAGTTTTTTGAGGCTTTATGTCATTACCTGCCGGTGGACTTTCGGAAATTGCCCTGCTTGCACTTGTCCTGCCCGGGCCGTGAACATTGCAATATTCGCCGGCAGGAAGTTCATATTTTGAATCAGCCGGAAGAACGGCGTTCCCCTTTTTATCCAGATTAGGTACAAAGGGAGCCGGACGTACAATGAATACCCTTTCTTCCACCAGTTCAGGGGGACAAAATTCATTTGCAAGCAAATTATTGCTCTTATCTACTTTCTCTAAAACATGTACCTTGCATGTGGTTGTTGGCTCAGTACCCTTCTTAAAATATTCTGTACGGACCCGGCTGCCCCTGGGGTCTTTATAGCATAGCTCACTTGGCTTTTGACCGCTGTCCATGCAAACCTGCACCTGAACAATACCAGGAGGTACAGGGAAATCCTTTTTTTCAAGGTCTTTGTGAATCTCGTCCATTACTGCTTTCCAAAGCACTGCAGCAGGATTGGGCTTGTTTCTAAGGAAGTAATCCATGTCTTTCGGGTCATCAAAACCAAACCAGGCAGCAGCTACGTAGTAAGGGGTAAAGCCGACAAACCACCGGTCTTTTTGGTCATCTGTTGTACCTGTCTTTCCTCCGGCAGGCATCCCGCTTTCCAGCCTTGCATCCGAACCTGTACCACGCTGCATAGCAGTCTGAAGCATGTTAAGTACGAGAAAAGCGGTTTGCTCGCTCATTGCAATATTGGTGTGCTTCTTCTTTTCCAGCAATACATTTCCCTCATAGTCCAGCACCTTTGTATAAGTATAAGGGGTAGTATATAGTCCGCGGTTAACAAAGGGGGCATAGGCTGCTGTCATTTCAATAACCGACATCCCATCGGTTAATCCGCCTAGGGATAGGGAGCTTAAATTTTTATCCGAATATATTTTTCCGTCCGCCCTTTGCTCCCGATCAACCAAAGAAGTGATGCCAAGGTTACTGGTCAGAAAGTTATAAGAATTATCTACACCCAGCTTTTCAAGAACCTTTATTGCAGCTATATTGACCGACCTTTCAACTGCGGTCCTGATGGGTGTAAGCCCACGGAAAGTGCCATCGTAGTTTTTCGGAGACCATGAACCTACTGCAATAGGAACATCGTCTACCACTGTAGCAGGTGTTATAATACCATACTCCAGCGCCGGGGCATATACTGCTATGGGTTTAATAGAGGAACCGGGCTGGCGATAGGTTTGGGTAGCCCTGTTAAGCGTACGCTGAGCCGTTTTTTCACCCCTCCCGCCGACCATTCCTTTGACCTGTCCCGTATATGGGTCCATTACCAGCATAGAAGCTTCCGGCTGTACCTCTTCATCCAGTTTGGGGAAATTTTCAGGGTTTTTAAACACATTGTCCAACACATTTTGTATCCTTGGGTCTATTGTGGCATATATCTTTAAACCGCCGGAATAAAGCATTTTTGTTGCCAAAACTTCCGAGTATCCTTTTTCTTCCTGTAAATCCTTTAAAACATCTTCAATCACCTGATCCACAAAATAGGATTGTTTACTGGTGCGTTCCTGTTTAACCCCTTTTTTAAACTGGAGTTTTTCATTGACTGCCTTTTCATATTCATCTTCATTTATATATCCCAGTTCCAGCATCTTTTTTAATACCACTTCTTGCTTCTTTTTATTGTTTTCGGGATTTAAGAAAGGATCGTAAGCCGTGGGGAACTGGGTAATACCTGCTATTGAGGCAGCTTCGGCAAGAGTCAGCTCGCTTACATCTTTGCCAAAGTAGGTATTTGCTGCTGCCTGAACACCGTGGCATCCCTGGCCCAAATAAATTGTGTTCAGATAAAGCTCAAGAATCTGATCCTTGGAATACTTTTTCTCAAGTTTTAATGCCCTCCACATCTCTTGTATCTTTCTTTCTGGCTTTACGTCTTTTTCCTGGGTTAAGTTTTTTACAAGCTGCTGGGTTATGGTACTCCCGCCATAGGAAGAACTGCCCTTAAATATATAATTAATAGTAGCACCCAATGTTCTTTTTATATCAACGCCGTGATGTTTTCTGAACCTTTCATCTTCTATGGCAATAAAGGCATTTTTTAAATGTTCAGGGATTTTGTTTATGTCAGCCCAAATTCTGTTTTCTTCTCCGTACAACCTTTCCAATTCCAAGTATTCCCCTGTTTCGGGATCCTGGTAATACACAAAGGAAGTAAAGTTCAGCCTAAAGTTATCAATGTTGAGCTCTTTTGTAGTGTCTATGTATCCAAACAAAGTGCCTCCCAAAATACCTATGGTGGCAACTCCCGTAAACAGCCCAATTATCAAAAGAATTTTGAAAAAAGTTGCAAGATAGTTAAATGTTTTTTTGTTTTTTTTCTTCCCAGGTTTTTGTCTATTTCTTACAGATACATAATTATCCGACATAGTATTCCTCCTACTTATTTCTGTAAATAACATACATCCATTTTATTATAACATAAATGCTGGGCAAATGAATTAAAAAAATATTTTGCAAAAGTCTATGAAAGATATATATCTATTATACGTTATAAGTATAGCCTATTTATACAATTTTATAAAACGAAGTATAAGATTTCTATTAATGGTTAATAATAGATATAAATACTTATATGGAGGTATTAAAATGGCAAGGAGAAGGTCCTACGGTTTAGTGACATTCTGTTGCTTGATAGTTTTATTTGCAAGCTTTGCATGTGGATACTACTTACATATATTCAAAAATAAAAAAAATGATGATACGCCGCTGGCGCAGCAGGATGCACGGGTTGAAAACGAGAGAGAGTATGGAGACTCGGAATTCACCGGCAATAGGGAGGTGCCTGACGACCCGCGGCATGAAGGCGGCGAAGGAATAATGCAGCTAAACAGGGATTATGTTCAATCGGCAAATATAAATGATGATCCGGCAAGAATATCTGATGATACAAAAATTCAGTTTATACGAAAATATCTAAGATGTGGCCATCAGATAATTGAAGAAATAGATGCACCTGTGGAAATGATAAATGCTACAGAAGAAATACTGGCCGTTTTATATTCCCACTGGAAGATTGAAGAATTTAGTGAAAAAAAAGTAATACTTTCAATGGAAATTGATGAACAGTGCCCCAATCATTATTATGTTAAAGAGTATAACGGAAAAGTGGCTCTATTTTATCAAAAGCCCGTTAACGGTCAGGATTTCATCCGGTATATAGATGAAATAAATTTATATCTGCTAAGGCAAGATGACCGGGAAAAAATTAAAGAAGGTATACCGGTAAATTCTGATGAAGAATTGGCACAGTTATTGGAGGATTTCAATAGCTAATAAAAGAAAAGCAGGTAACTGGCAAAACGAAAGCTAAAGATGTAATCCACCTCAAAAAAATTTTTGTTGTGTTATTAGACTGGCACACAATGGTGGTCTTCTTCATATACTTAAAAGGAAACCTATTTTCGGAGGTGTCTTAGCAATGCTTTCAGTCGTTTTGCCAATCCTGTCATTCTCTTTGAAGTACATTTTTTTACTTATATCCTATGTATCAAGCGCAAATTCATTCCCCCAACCTCTCTCGGCTGAAGAAGAACAAATGTATTTTGAAAGATACCGAAATGGAGATGAAGAAGCCAAGAATATTCTCATTGAGAGAAATTTGAGGCTTGTGGCACATATTATAAAAAAATATGGTTCGGTTGGTAAAGAAAATGATGATTTAATTTCAATTGGTACCATAGGCCTGATCAAGGCGATCACTACTTTTGACGTGGATAAAGGTACGCGACTGGCAACCTATGCAGCAAGATGTATAGAAAATGAAATTTTAATGACCATACGGGCAAGTAAAAAGATGCAAAATGAAATATCATTACATGATCCAATTGGAGTGGACAAAGAGGGAAATGAAATAGCTTTAATTGATATTATTGGAAATGACGGCGAATCGGTATTGGAAGAAGTGGAATTAAAAATGCAGGTGAAAAAACTATACAGCAAAATGAAAAATATATTAAAAAACCGTGAAAAACTGGTGCTGCAGTTGAGGTATGGGCTATTAAACGGAAATGTTAAGACACAGAGGGAAATAGCGCAAATGCTTGGAATTTCACGTTCCTATGTTTCAAGAATAGAAAAAAAGGCTATTAAGAAGCTGGGGAAAGAATTAAAAATTGAGAACGGGCTGTAAGGGATGAAATTTTCATCCCTATTTATTTTATTCATTAAGTTGAGGTAAATTTTCCACATATCGATGGAAGTCCTTATAGGTTCCTTGAAATGTACAGTTTATTTCTTCTTCGGTCCGATTTATCATATAGTCCAATATAAGAAAAGTCTGTATTCCAATGCTGGAAGCAATTAGGTCTTCCTGTACATCATTACCCACCATCAGGCATTGATGGGATTTTTTATTAATGACAGAAAGTATTTCTTCGTAGTATTTAATATGCGGTTTGCAGTAATGACAATGCTCATAGGATGTAATATATGAGAAAACACTGGGGTCAAGTCCTGCCCATTCTATCCGGCGATGAATTGCTTTTTTGGGGAACAACGGGTTAGTGGCCAATACCAGTTGGTAACCTTTTTCTTTTAGCAACATAATACTTTCTTTTATTAACGATTCACATATTACTGATTTTTTTGTTTCCATGTATCCTTCATCATAGAAACGGTCAAAACGGTTTTTATATATTTCTATATCTTCATTGACAAGACTGGCAAATTGCTCCATGAACACTTCTTCGTTGGTCCGGCATCCCGTATTTTGTACCATGGCCTCGGTAGACTTCCATACATATTTATATAGTATTTCAGGAGAAATAATATCTGAAAATGCATTTCCCATTTCATGAAAATAAATATTAATGAAGAGGTCTGCGTCCAAGGGTAAAACGGTGCCGTCCAAGTCAAATAAAATTGTATCAATCATCCTTAAGGTCCTCCTAAGAGATACTATCTTTGTTATGTCTATTTATTATAATAGAATACTTGTCCGTTGTAAACCACGTTTTGAAAATGAAATAATTGGAACAAAATAAGCAATTGAATGTCTAATAAATAAAAAGAACGGCTAAATTGTCATGAAGGAGGTTGTTGGTATGAGTAAAAAGAAGCTGACGGCGATAATTGCACTTGTGGTTTTAATTGCATTTATACTTGTACAAATGCTGTGGACCTTGATTCCTTTGGTGTACGGCGAGAGCGAAACAAACGCAGAAGTACGGCAGGACAGTGCGGATAAGGGGACGCAGTCTATACCGATTTTCCAAAGGCTGGATAATGCAATAGTGCTTTATGTGGGAAGCCCAAAAGCTTATGTAAATAATGAACCGCGTCAGATTGATGTGTCCAACCCGGAGGTGTGTCCTATCATAAAAAACAACAGGACCCTTGTTCCAGTACGGTTTATAGCGGAAAGCCTGGGCGCTTCCGTTACCTGGGACGGGAGTACGTCCACTGTGCAGGTGTTTTATGGGGATAATGTCATCAGTATGGTATTGGGAGAAAAAGCTTTTACTGTAAATGGAGTGCGTAAGGATTTGGACGTGCCTGCAGAAACTTACAACGGTAGGACCATGATTCCCTTAAGAGCATTTGCAGAGGCCTTGGGAAAGAATGTTTTTTATGACAGGGGGCTAATCATAATAAGTGATATAAAGGATATTTTTGACCCTGGAGCAGATAAGGAAGTATTGGATGAAATAATTGCACGGGTAAGTGATTTACCGGTGGTTGGTTCTTATGAAAAGCTTAAGGCGTTGCTGGAAGAGATAAATGGTACGGAAAATATGAAAAGGAAAAGGATGGCATTTGATACAAGGGTTGAGGCTGAGATTATGCAAAGTGCTCCGGCACAAAAAAACTTGGCGGAAGATACGGCAATGAGAAACGAGGAAGGCAGTGACTATTCTGCTACAAATGTGCAGGTTGAAGGGGTGGATGAAGCAGATATAGTTAAGACGGACGGCAAATATATTTATCAGGTTCGCAATGAAGATATAGTGATAACAAAAGCTTATCCGGCTGAAGATATGGAAGTGGTTGCCAAGCTTAAATTTGATGGCGAAAACTATTATCCGCAGGAATTATATATTGATGACAAGCACTTGGTGGTTATAGGAAATACGGGCGAAGGCATGTATGCTAGACGCAGATACGGATATTATTCATACAATATACAACGTAGGGTAAACGCAATGATTTATGACATCACGGACAAGCAAAATATTAAACTGTTGCGGGAAGTGGAAGTTGAAGGAGAATATATTTCATCCCGAAAGGTCGGAGCTAATCTGTATCTTGTTGCCAATGAGTATATAGATTATTACTTTATACAATATTATGAGGAAAATGCAACTCCCAGCTACAGGGATACGGCAATAAAGGATGAAAATATTAATATAGGCTACGATGATATTCAATATTTCCCTAGGTTTACACAGCCAAATTACCTGATAATTGCAGCCCTTTCGTTGGACAGGATGGACGAACCGGTTAATATATCCACTTACCTGGGGGCAGGTGAAAATATATACGTATCACAAAAGAACATGTACATTGCAGTAACCCATCAGGATGACATATCCTCATCCAGCAATAAAAGAATCATGGCAGAAGAAAACTTGATTTATACCGAATACGGCAGGGATACCCTTATTTATAAGTTCTCCCTTGGGGATGGCAAGGTTACTTACCTATGTAAAGGAACAGTGCCGGGAACGGTTTTAAACCAATTTTCCATGGATGAAAGCGGGGACTATTTCCGCATAGCAACCACCAAGGGAGATGTGTGGAGGGATGATGAGTACACATCAAAAAACAATGTATATGTATTAGGGGAAAGATTAAACATTGTAGGAAAGCTGGAGGATATTGCACCGGGTGAAAAGATTTATTCGGTGCGTTTTATGGGAGACAGGGCATATATGGTCACCTTTAAGCAGGTGGATCCTTTATTTGTCATAGATTTAAAGGATGTAGAAAACCCAAAGATTCTTGGAGCATTAAAGATACCGGGGTATAGCGATTATCTCCATCCATACGATGAAAACCATATTATTGGCTTTGGCAAGGATACGGTTGAAGTAAGTCATAAGGATTTTCAGGGAAATGTTATTGGAAGTACGGCTTATTACAAGGGTATAAAGATGGCTGTCTTTGATGTGAGCGATGTAAATAACCCTATTGAAAAGTTTAAAGAAATAATTGGCGACAGAGGTACGGACTCGGAGCTGTTAAGTAACCATAAGGCATTGCTGTTTTCAAAAGAAAAAGGACTGCTTTCTTTCCCGGTTACGGTGATGGAGGTACAGGATGATGAATATGCTGCAATGGAAGAAACGGGTATTCCTATGTACGTACAATTTTCTTTCCAGGGAGCTTATGTATACCATATTGACATGGAAAAGGGATTTACTTTAAGGAAAAGGATTACTCATTTGTCCGAGGATGATTATGCCAAGGCAGGTTTATACTGGTATGATAATGATAAAAATATAGAAAGGATTCTTTACATTGAAGACACCCTTTATACATTATCAAAAAAATACATCAAGGCCCATGATTTAAATTCTCTGAGCGAAATCAATACAATTGAATTGCAGTAAAAGATGCCGGCAGTTTTGCCGGCTTTTTTTTGAAAATTTGTTTCTATTATATGCTTAATGTGTTAAAATTTAATTATAACTAATTATAAAGTTTAAAGGGGTCTTTCCTATGGTGAGGGTGAGCAACAAAAGATTATTCCTGTTCTATACCGTATTGTTTCTAATACTTTTTTTATCAATAGCCGGCAGTGACCTTACTGTCCATGGGCAGGAAAATGGCGAAAGATATATTTTTGAGTTTTGTTCTTTTGTAACTCTTGATGAAAAAATACAATACCAGCAGCAGTATGATTTAATAAACATAGATAACCAAAATAAGGTGTACAGTACCACCGATTATTCACTTATTGAAAAGCTCGTCAAGGAAGGAAAAGTATTATATGTTGAAGAGGACCTGGGCATGTCCTTGAATAAAGTTCCCAATGATACCTACTATTCACAGCAATGGAATTTACCCATGGTTGGAGCAGAAGAGGCATGGGATATTACAACGGGCAGCCCGGAAATCATTGTTGCCGTTATTGACACCGGCCTTTATTATGAGCATCCGGATATTGACAGGAGCAGGACATTACCGGGATATAATTATCTTACTGATTCTACGGATACATATGATTCAACAGGTCATGGCACAAAAGTTGCCGGCATAATTTTGGCAAATACAAATAACGGACAAGGGCTTAGCGCTTTAACATGGAATGTCAGGGTAAAACCCCTGCACTGCTTTGATGAGAATGGAAATGCCAACCAAAGCAATATTTCCCGTGCCATATATGATGCGGTGGATTTGTATGGTGCAAAAGTGATTAATATTAGTGCCGGAAGCCAAGGCTATACCAGGACATTATTGAATGCAGTAGAGTACGCTATTTCTAAAAATGTGATTATTGTAGCGGCAGCAGGAAATGATGGAATAGAAAAGGCCAATTTCCCCGCTAGTTTTGACAATGTTATTGGAGTAGGATCGGTGGATAGAAACAAAAAGGTATCAAATTTTTCCCAGCGAAGAGGTGTATTTGTAACTGCACCCGGTGAGAAAGTATTGTTATTGGGAAGCTCTTCAGGAAATAAATATGTAACAGACAGTGGTACTTCTTTTTCAGCTCCCCATGTATCCGCCATTGTAGCACTAATGGCTTCCATTAAACCTGATTTAACTGTAGAAGAATGCAGGCAGATTTTAGCCGCTACAAGTGAAGATTTAGGTGTACCGGGCCCGGACCCTGAGTATGGGTATGGTTTAGTAGATGCCAGGAAGGCCCTGGATTACCTGAATCAGTCTTCAGGGGATATTGTAACACTTCCTCTGGATATAACAAATATTAACATTTTGAGCAACAACCCCATATTACGCCAGGTAACATTTACTGTAACCATTAGGAATGAATCCTCCCAGGAACAAGAGGGCAACTTGATCTTGACATTGGATTATTTAAACTCTTCAGTGGGGGAGATACATGGAATAAAGATATTGCCTGTTAAGATACAGGGCGGAGCCAGTCTGACAACCGAGCCTGTTACAATGAGTTATAGAAATATGCTTTTGGGAGAAGATAAGAGAATTAAAGCATTCATTCTTGAAGATTTTGACAACATTAACCCATTAACATTGGAGGAAATAATAATATTATGATTATACCATTGACACAAGGTATTTATATGGAAGGAGTAATTGACAATGGCTGATTATAATCCAGCATACGGGAAATATATAGACCATACGGTGCTGAAAGCGGATACAACTAAAGAAATATTGAAAAAATTTTGTGATGAGGCGAAGGAATACGGGTTTGCAAGCGTATGCGTTAATCCGTGCAATGTAAAATATGTAGCATCCCAATTGGAAGGTACAGGTGTTAAGACATGCTGCGTAATAGGCTTTCCATTGGGAGCAAATACCACTCTCGTTAAGGCCTTGGAAACCGTGGAAGCCGTAAAAAACGGTGCCCAGGAAGTGGATATGGTTATAAACATAGGTGCCCTTAAAGATAAGGATTATGACTTGGTATATGAAGATATAAAAGCGGTTGTGGATGCAGCGCATCCTAAGGCCCTTGTAAAGGTAATCATAGAGACGGGCCTTTTAACAGATGAAGAAAAGATAAAAGCCTGTGAATTGGCTAAAAAAGCCGGGGCCGATTTTGTAAAGACCTCTACCGGATTTGGGCCGGGAGGGGCTACCGTCGAAGATGTAAGATTGATGAAACAGGTTGTAGGAGAAGAAATGATGGTTAAAGCATCTACCGGAATAAACAACAGGGAAATATGCGATGCCATGATTAAAGCAGGGGCAGTAAGAATGGGAACCAGCAAAGGAGTGTTTATTGTTAAGGGTATTGACCCGACAAAATAATAAAATATACCGGATGGGCGTGAAAATATGAATTATAGTATTGGCATTGATATTGGAGGAACAAAAGTAAATATTGGAATCGTGGATCAATCTGGAAATATAAAGGATAAGGTAAAAATACCTACACAAACTCAAGTCGGCGCAGAGGACAATATAAGAAATATTTGTGAAAATGTTAAAAAAATATTATATCAAAATTCTATTACCCTGGACCAAATACATTTTGTAGGAGTAGGTGTACCGGGGACAGTTGATATAAATACGGGATTCATTGAGTATTGTCCCAATCTAAGGTGGGAAAATGTGCCGGGACAGGAGATTTTTTTAAGATACTTAGGCAGGCAGGTAAAGATTGTCCAGGATTCAAGGGCGGCAACCCTTGCAGAACATACTTTTGGTGCCGGGAGAGGTTTCAGTGATATGGTATGTATCACCCTGGGCACAGGTATAGGCTGCGGTATCATTATTAATAATAAATTGTTTCATGGAGGCATGAACACAGCCGGTGAGGCAGGTCATACCGTTGTTGTGAAAGGCGGAAGGCTGTGCAGTTGTGGCAACCGCGGATGCCTTGAGAGGTACTCCTCCGGCAGCGGAATACTCGAACAGGCCTTGGAAAGATTCCCTGAAAAGTTTGAGGGCAGGGAAAAAAGCAGTGAATATATATTTAAAATAGCAAAAGAAGGGGATGCCCAGGCACTTCAGCTGATCCGTGAAAGTGTTGAGTATCTTGCATTGGGTATTGCAAACTTAGTGGGCATCCTTTCTCCACAGGCGGTGGTAATCAGTGGAGGGATGTGCGTGCATGAAGACCTGATCATAGATCCCCTGAGAGAATTGGTTAATAAATATGGATATTTTTCATGGACGCGAAAAAATCAGTTAAAAATAATGAAGGCAGAGCTTGGTAGCGATGCACCGATGATTGGCGCTGCATCCTTATACAGAGCGCTTGAATAGTAATATATTTTTTTTCTGTTCTATGTGTGTAAAAAGAATAATAAAAGATATATATAAAATACTATGATTGAAGTATTTTACAAAGCACATGGAACAGGAGGAAAAGCATGAGGTTATTTATTGATACTGCCAATATAAAGGAAATACAGGATGCAAATGATATGGGAATCATTAGTGGGGTTACTACAAATCCTTCTTTAATTGCAAAGGAAGGCAGGGATTACTTTAAGGTAATAGAGGATATTGCCCAAATTGTAAACGGTCCCATAAGCGCAGAAGTAATAAGTCTCGAATCCCGGGAGATGATAAAAGAAGCCTATGAATTGGCAAAAATGCATGAAAATATAGTAATCAAAATACCTATGACCACAGAAGGCCTTAAGGCAGTAAAGGAATTATCCGAGCAAAGTATAAAAACAAATGTAACTCTAATATTTTCGGCAGCACAGGCGCTTTTGGCAGCAAGAGCTGGAGCAACCTATGTAAGTCCTTTTGTGGGAAGGATGGACGACGTAGGAAACCAAGGGCTAAACCTGATCAGGGAAATAGCAGACATCTTCCAGATTCATGGGATACAAACAGAAATCATTGCAGCCAGTATACGAAATCCAATTCATGTTATTGAAGCTGCCCGCATGGGAGCGCATATAGCTACGGTTCCCTATAATGTCCTTATTAAGATGACAGGGCACCCCCTAACGGATAAAGGTATAAAAAAGTTCTTAGAGGATTGGGAGTCAGTATCCGGTAAGTAAAGTAATATAAATAAGCGCATATTAAAGTAAAAATATACCAAATTGAATTGTAATAAGCAAATTTTTCATGTATAATTTATTTAATATAAAAAATGAGGAGGGATAGATATGGAAGATAATCAAGTTATGCAAAATAATGAAGAGATGGGCAGTATAAAAATTGCTGATGAAGTGGTAGCCATTATAGCAGGGATAGAGGCGGCAAATATAAAAGGCGTAGCAGGTATGAGTAGTGGTATTGCCGGCGGACTTGCGGATATGTTGGGCAGAAAGAATCTTGCTAAAGGGATAAAGGTAGATATAAAGGAACAAGAGGCTATTATTGATTTGTTTATAACCGTAGAATATGGTTGCAGGATCCCTGAGGTAGCATGGGAAGTCCAGGAAAAGGTAAAAAGTGCGGTAGAAACCATGACCGGTTTGAAGGTTAGTAAGGTAAATATACATGTCCAGGGAGTCAATACGGAAAAAGATACCAAAAAACAGGATGCTTCTCCCAAGAAAGAAGAAACTAAAAAATAAAATACATAAAAAAATTTATGGCATGAACACCTCAGGATTACCCAAGGTAATCCTGGGGTGTTTGTATTAGAAAGAGGGAATGCTATTTTTTAGTAAATGGGTAAGGGCAAAGGGTTTATTTTTGCTATAAAATAAATTATAATGAAATATAGCATTATGTTGTGGGGGATGAATTTTACAGCAGTTGCCGGATGATATGGAGGAGGATGCAAAATGGGTAGGAGGGCAGCAAGAGAAAAGGCTTTTAAACTGCTTTACCAGATAGATATACGTAAGGGCGATAAAGATGAAATTGTGGACAGCTTTCTTGGAGAAAACGATATAAGTCCCCATGATAAAGAATATGTGCGTGATGTTGTTTTAGGAACCATGTCAAATATTGAAGATATTGATAATTGGATTGATAATAATTTGGTTGGTTGGAAAAGAAATAGGATTTCTAAGGTTAACTTGGCAATTTTGCGCTTAGCAATTTATGAGATGCTCAAGCGTGAAGATATACCTGTGAGCGTATCAATTAATGAGGCGATAGAACTGGCTAAAACCTATGATGGTGCTGAAGCAGGAGCCTTTGTTAACGGGGTATTGGGTTCTATAAGCAAAAAACTGGAGTTAAACAGGCAGGAATAAAGACGTGTAGGTTTTTAAAATGAGAGTGGGGTTATAAAAACAAATGGGGAGACAATGTTTTTCAGTGAGCGAGGTCAATAGCTATATTAAGGCGCTGATGGACCATGACTTGCTTCTGTGTTCCATAATGGTAAAAGGTGAAATATCCAATTTTAAATTACATTATTCTGGGCATATGTATATGACATTGAAGGATGAGAAAAGCACCATTCGAGCTGTAATGTTTAAAAGTGCAGGCTTGCGCCTGAAGTTCAGACCGGAAAATGGAATGAAGATAATTGCAGAAGGAAGGATTTCGGTATTTGAACGGGACGGACAATATCAGCTATATATTGAAAGTATGCAGCCTGACGGAGTTGGTGCCCTGCATATTGCCTTTGAACAATTAAAGAAAAAGCTTGAGGCGGAAGGGATTTTTGATGCTGCAAAGAAAAAGGCTCTTCCGCCTTATCCGCAAAAAATTGGTGTTGTTACTTCACCTACCGGCGCAGCGGTCCGGGATATTATCACCATTTTAGGCAGGCGTTTTCCCTGTGCTGAAGTGCTCTTGTATCCTGTGTTGGTCCAAGGAGAACAGGCTTGTTATCAGATTGCGGAAGGCATAAAATATTTTAACGACAATAAGATGGTAGATGTAATCATAGTAGGCAGGGGAGGGGGTTCTATTGAAGAGCTGTGGGCATTTAATGAAGAAGTGGTTGCCCGGAGTATATATAATTCTTGCATCCCTATAGTTTCTGCGGTTGGGCATGAAACGGACTTTACCATTGCAGATTTTGCAGCAGATGTAAGAGCTCCTACTCCTTCTGCCGCTGCGGAGTTGGTTGTACCATCCCGGCATGAATTGATAGTCCGAATAAACAACCTGCAGGACCGTCTTTTAAATGCCTTTTATAATGGAATTGAAAGCAGAAGACAGGTCCTGAAATTGTTGGTACAGTCTCCTGCATTCAAGAGTCCGGTGGATCGTATTGCACAAAACAGACTCTTGCTTGACCAGATAACTAAAGACCTGTATAAAAATGTATTGCTGAATGTACAAAAAAAGAAGGATACTTTTTCAGCAATATGCAGCAAGCTGGACATTTTAAGCCCATTGGGAGTCATAAGAAGGGGATATGCTATTGCCAAGGGGAGCAATAAAAGAATAGTAATGTCGGTGGATGATGTATCTCCCGGAGACCCAATGGAGGTTCAGGTGTCCGATGGAGTTATCCACTGCATTGTGAATAGATGTGTAAAGGGGGTAAAAGGTGGGTGAATTTTGAAGAGGCAATAAAGGAACTGGAGCAAATTGTAGAAAAACTGGAGCAGGGTGAGTTAACACTGGAACAATCCCTGGATATGTTTCAAAGGGGCGTTGCTTTATCAAATTTGTGTGCAAAAATGTTGGATGAAGCGGAGCAAAAGGTTAGTATTTTGATAAAAAATAAGGACGGTACAGTTGTTAAACAGGCCTTTACAGGTAATCAGGAGGATTGCATGGATGGATTTTAGTCAATTATTGAAATCGAGAATAGATCTTATTAATGCCAAATTGGATGAGTATCTTGTGGAGCATGATAATTACCAAAAAAAGATTTATCAGGCGATGAGGTATAGCATTTTCGCTGGGGGTAAAAGGTTGCGGCCCGTAATGACCCTTGCAGCCTGTGATATTGTAGGCGGCGATGAAAGATTATCTCTTCCCTTTGGGTGCGCTGTGGAAATGATCCATACCTATTCCCTTATACATGATGACCTTCCGGTAATGGATAATGACGACTACAGGAGAGGTAAACCGACAAATCATAAAGTATTTGGTCAGGCAATGGCAGTATTGGCCGGGGACGCCCTTTTAAATAAGGCCTTTGAAATCATGGCGGCTGAAGCTGTAAGCGGCAGGTGTGATATAAAAAGGGCTGTAAAGGCAATGCTTGTAATAGCAGAGGCAAGCGGTACTGAAGGGATGATAGGCGGCCAGGTAGTGGATATAGAATCGGGGAATTATGGGATTAATGATTTACATAAGATGGAATATATGCATCTGCATAAAACAGGGGCACTGATTGCGGCTTCTATAGAGGCAGGAGCAATCATTGGGGGAGCCGGCGAAAAGGAGCTGGAATCTTTAGCTTTATTTGGAAGAAACGTTGGACTGGCTTTCCAGATAAAGGACGATTTATTGGATGTGGAAGGAGACCAGCAATTGCTAGGCAAACCGGTAGGAAGCGATGAGAATAATAAAAAGTCCACTTTTGTGACATTGATGGGTATAGAAAAATCAAAGCAAAGAATAGAAGAATTGACACAGGAAGCCATTGATAGCCTTGGAATTTTTCATGACAAAGGCTGGTTTTTAATACAGCTTGCCCGGGAATTGGTTGGAAGAAATAAATAAAAAATAAGCTTTATTCCACGGCAATCAACTTAGGGGGAAGTTAAATGAGAGCACTTGATTTAGTTTTTTTTAAAAATGACATTATTTCTACATCTGTCTTAGCATGGTTTGTTGCTCAAGTTTTGAAAGTTGTTTTTGTGTTGATTGAACAAAAAAAATTGATTTTTCCAGGTTTGTGGGTGCAGGAGGAATGCCCAGTTCCCACTCGGCACTTGTTGCATCCTCAGCTACTGCAATAGGCAAGAAGCTTGGCTTGGATTCGGTGGAATTTGCCATTAGCTTTGTAGTAGCTCTTGTGGTTATGTATGATGCTTCCGGAGTGCGAAGAGCCGCAGGACAGCAGGCGCGTATTTTAAACAAGCTGATACTGCATTGGGGTGAAAACGATCCCCGCTTTGTTGAAGAAAAACTTAAGGAATTGTTAGGGCATACTCCTATTGAAGTTATGGTGGGTGCACTATTGGGCATAGCAATTGCTTTAGTTAGGTAAGAAGTAAGTTTCATAGTGTAAAATAATTGTAGGACATTTTAAGGATAAAAAAACAAGAGATCCTCACTTTTTGATACAATAGAAT
>JAAYHJ010000029.1 GCA_012735465.1 Clostridiaceae bacterium | reverse complement strand
GCGGTTCACCTTTATCATCTTGAAGTACATAACATTTAAAACCATGTATGATTCCTGGTTTTCCAAGAGTTATACTGGCAGCGTGATCCGGTGTATCAAGACCTCTACCGGCCGGTTCCACTCCAATCATTTTAACATCCTTATCATTGTAAAAAGGAGCAAAAAGGCCTATTGCATTACTGCCTCCTCCTACACATGCTACCAAGTAATCCGGCAATCTGCCTTCAAGTTCCATGATTTGTTCTTTAACTTCGTTACCGATAATGGATTGGAAATATTTAACCATTTCAGGGTAGGGATCGGGCCCTACAGCAGAACCTAACATATAATATGTGGTTTCATAGTTTTCCACCAGGTCTCTCAATGCCTCATCAACAGCATCTTTCAACGTTCTTGTACCTGTTTTTACAGGAACAACCTTTGCGCCTAAAAGTTCCATCCTGAATACATTTAAGGCTTGTCTCCTCGTATCCTCTTCTCCCATATAAATGATGCATTCCATTTCAAATAGCGCACAAGCTGTTGCGGTAGCAACACCATGCTGTCCGGCACCGGTTTCTGCAATGACTCTCTTCTTTCCAAGACGTTTTGCAAGAAGAACTTGACCTATAGTATTATTGATTTTGTGTGCACCCATATGGTTAAGGTCTTCCCTCTTTAAATAAACCTTTGCTCCTCCGATTTTTTTAGTCAATCTTTCAGCAAAGTATAAGGGATTTGGCCTTCCGACAAAATACTTGAAATAATAGTCAAGTTCCTTCTGAAACTCTACATCGTCTTTAAACTTGTAAAATGCTTCTTTTACTTCGTCTAATACTTTTTCAAGATTTTCTGGTACAAAACGTCCTCCGTATTCACCAAAAAATCCTGCTGTATTTGGTAAGCTCATTCTAATTCTCCTCTCGCCTCATAAATTAGCCTTTTAAATCAGGATGGTTTTTTCTAAAAAAAAATAATTTCTTAACCATTATACTTGAAAAACGCTTTTTTTTAAAGATATTTTTTAAACAATATTAAAAAGCAGCCGTACCCGGTACGACTGCTTTTATTTATTATAATATGATTATTTTCCTGCCATGCTCTGTTCAACCTGTTGAATCATTTTCTTAACCATTTGTCCGCCAATAGAGCCTGCTTGTTTTGCAGTTAAATCACCATTGTAGCCCTGCTTTAAGGTAACACCAACTTCACTGGCTGCTTCCATTTTGAATCTATCTAATGCTGCTCTTGCCTCTGGAACCAGTGTTCTATTGTTATTATTAGCCATTAATATCACCTCCAGTAATATATTTTCCTATATTAAGAGACTTTATTAATGTACATTATGGTAATTGAATTTATTTCAGGCATTGCTCTGTTTGCTGATATTGAATAGTTTTTTCCAGAAACCTTTTTTATCAGAAGAATCCCTATCGTCAGCTTCTTCTATATGCTCAGCTAAATTTTTTCTTTGTTCATAAATAATATATTTTTGTTCGCGAGCCAAATCTTTAATACTGTTTTTTGCTGAAGTATTAGAAAGTACCCTGCCAAACCATATTAAGGCATTTGTATTATCATCAAGCCTTCTGTAAAGTTCTCCAATAAGATAGGTTAAACTTGGTTCATCCAAACCTGCAATGGGGAAAATTTCACTTTCATAAGACTTGATAAAACCCTTAAGTGCTTGTGACATGAATTTTTTTTCATTTTTTTCATCTTTTTTTATACGGTTTAGCCATGCAAGCTTAAGGCAAAGAAGAGCCCTTTCACTGATTTTCCCATCTTTTACAATAGAGCTTAATAAAGCCAATTTATATCTTTCTATAGCAATATCTATGTCATATACGGGGGGATAGGTTCTAGGATGCCACTTAGAACATATTTTTTCACGGATAAGTTTAATTTGTTTATCATTTATATTATTAAACTGGGCAGAGATAGCTGCGTAACCACACTGGGGACATACCCAGACATCATAGAACATAGGATTTGGTTCTTTATAATGTATCATGAAATCACTATCGCGGGATAATATTCGAATACTTGATGATTTAACAGAACGAACTGTAATATTAGAATCACATACAGGGCATACCAACTTCCGATCAAATAAAGCTTCAACTTTCCTTTTTTCATCATATATTGTTTTTTCATTTTCATCTTCCATATAATGTTCTTGGTTTTTCAAATCTTCAAGTAAACTGTTGTAATTTTTTGTGTTCACCTTATGTCCTCCTCTGACTGCTCCATTAGATTATCTGGTATTGTTTTTTATGTCAAAAACATTATATCAAATTATCAACTAGGACTAAAGAACTATTTTAATTATGTCATAAAATGTAAAATTGCCAGAGGCAGAGGGACGGTTCTTTTGACAATTTGGATTTTACATGATTTGTGTTTTTAGCTGGCACTAAAATAAACCCAAAAAGCTGGTTATATATTCTGAAAATCGCAGAAATATTAAGAAAAAAGGGAAACGGTAATAAAAATGAGAATGTCAAAAGAACCGTCCCTTTGACATATAACTTAATATCTTTCGTGGAAAACTATTTAACCAATCTTGTATGCGCTTTATAGTTGCCGGCGAAAAATCTTTAATGGCTTTTCCTTTAGGAATAAAACGGCGAATAAGTCCATTATGGCGTTCATTAGTTCCACGTTCCCAGGAAGAATAAGGATGCGCAAAGTAAACTTCAATTCCTAATGGTTGCAATGTTTCAGACAAGCCACTAAATTCTGAACCATTGTCTGCTGTAATGGTACTAAATATCTTGGAAACTTGTTCGCCAAAACAGTTCTTAAGTTTTAAAAGTGCTTCGTTTACAGCATTACTTTCTTTTGACTTAAGAAGAAATAATAGCTCATAACGGGTTTTCCTTTCAGTTAAGGTTAAAATAACTGAATCGTTAGATTTCTTACCTAATATTGTATCAATTTCCCAATGCCCAAAGGTTTGTCTCAATTGCACTTCTTCTGGCCTTTGATCAATGCTTTTTCCCTTTAGGCGTTTGTTCCTACAAACCCTTTTTCTCTTAGGTTTTAGTCGAAGTTTAAGATTTAAATCTATATTCCGTACTTTCAGCAATCCCTGGTCTATATAGTTATATAAGGTCTTGGTGCATACAATGGCACAATCCTTCCACTTGGAATCTCGCCTGCATAAACCAACTACTGTGTCCGGTGACCATTTTTCGTATAGTATTTTCTCCTCTGCAAACTTTATAAAATCTTCTACCTGCGCCAACTTACACTTTGCCCCGCAATTTATACGATTCTTTTCATAAACTGCCTGACCGGTTTCTGGAAAGTATTCTTTATATGTTGTTAAATCAAATCGCATTTGAATCGTTGTACCTCTCTTAATCTCCCGACTAATTGTACTTGGTGAACGTCCCAGTTTCTTAGCAATATATCGTAGTGTTTTTCCTTCTTTTAAAAAAGCTGCAATCTGTCCTCGTTCATATACACTTAGGTGTTTAAATCTACGTTTAGTTATGGTACAATTATTTCTGACAACCATTTGAGAACCTCCTGTATGTCTTTTTGGTTTGATCACCTTAATCATACATGATTTCTCACTATGGTTGTCAATTTTTTTATCGCAATTTACTGTTGCATTTAATTTTACAACGAACCGATAGTGATACATGGGAAATATGTATCACTATCCTTTTTTAATAAAATAATCTATTACCAAACCTCCAATGATAGCTTCGGCAAAGAGGGTAAGTCCGGTACTTGCCATTTCATAGGATAAAAAGGTAATATAATAATCAAAGTTATAGATGTTTTTATTTATAAAGTACAATAAAAGAGCAATAACGAGTACACCGGTTGCTGCCTGAACCCCATGCATGATAATTTGCCTTGGCAATTTTCCTATGCCGCTCATGGTAGCCACTATTTTTTTGAAAGTGCTATTCAATACATCCACCCCCAATAATTGCACCTTGGCATACTTAATATGTTAACATAAGTACATCAGCCATTTCAAGTATTAATCTCTTCCAAGCTTAAATATTTGAACTATGTCTTATAGCGAAAAATTAAAAAACTAAGTATTAGAATGTAGAAAAATAATATGCATCAAAGTTTTTATTTACATATTATATTTATCACTAACACTATATGACAAAACGCATTTTTATACTCTCGAAGGTTTGTCGATAAGGTGCGAACGGTGAGGTTTATTGCGATATTTTTCTCTGGCAAAATTATTCCACCTCTTATATAATAAGGCATACGAGAGAACATGACTATATATTTTTAAAGGGGTGTTTGTATGCTTAATAAAAAACTTCAGTCCGATATTCATATAAAGAACGATGGAACTTTATTCTCAAATAACCTTAAGGGTATTAACTTAAAATACTATATAATAGAGGATGAGATAGTGAATGAGGATTTTAATCATCCTATAAAGGGATATGGGATAGAAATAGTCAAGAAAGAAATGACCATTGATGATACTACAATTATTGAGAGTATGCAGATAAGCAATGTTTATTGCAGTGAAAAGAGGACGCAGGAATTAATTGATAAGCTTGCATATCATACGGTTACCCCTGTTACACTGGATTACATATTAGAAGACATAATAGGAGTTTTATGATAATCAAGCCTCCATGTATGTACTCCGCATATATGGAGGCTTATATTATGAATACCTTTTGTTCAGTGAAGATTTTTTAGTATTTTCATGAGTTTTTTTAATAGAAAATATGTTATAATAGATAAGTTAAAAAAAGTCTAGAAATGGAGTAGTTTCGTTCAAATGGATAAGAAGGTTTTGGATGTTTTAGAGTATAACAAGATACTGGATAAATTAGCCGGTTTGACAACATCTGTTTTAAGCCGTGAAAAAGCTCTTGAGCTTTTTCCTTCAAAGGAAATTGAAGAGGTAAGAAAACTATTACAGGAGACCAGTGAAGCAGTGTCCATGATTTTGCGAAAAGGCAATGCACCTCTTTATGGTTTAAGTGATATACGGGGTGCACTGAAAAGGGCGGAAATTGGTGCAATATTATCTCCAAGGGAATTGCTGGATATTGCTCACGCCCTTAAGATAGCTCAAAACATGAAAAAGTATGCTGCTGAAGACAGGAAAGAACAGGTATATCCCCTTATTGACGGGCTGATTGACGGACTGAAGGTTTACAAAAAGGTGGAGGATAGCATAAATGCATGTATACTGTCGGAGGATGAAATATATGACCATGCAAGCCCGGAACTAAATACCATAAGACGCCAGATTCGTAATGTTAATGAAAAAATAAAGGATATATTAAATGATATAATCCATTCACCAAGGTACCAGAAGTATTTGCAGGAACCTATTGTCACGGTGCGCGGAGACCGCTATGTAGTGCCTGTAAAAGCGGAACACAGGGGTAATGTGGCCGGGTTGGTCCATGATTCATCGGCCAGCGGGGCTACATTGTTTATAGAGCCAATGGCGGTGGTTGATGCAAATAATGAGCTGCGTCAGCTAAAGGTAAAAGAAAAAAATGAAATTGAGAGGATCTTACTGGAGCTAACCCTCATGGTACAGCAGCATGTGGAAGGAATAAGGGAAAATGTACGGATAATTACCGAACTGGATTTTATTTTTGCAAAGGCAAAGCTAAGCCTTGAATGGAATGCTGTAGAACCGGTTATGAATGACCAGGGGTACTTGAATATAAAAAAGGCAAGACATCCTTTACTGGATCCCAAAACGGTTGTGCCCACGGATATTTATCTGGGTAAGGATTTCAATACCCTTGTGATTACGGGTCCAAATACAGGGGGAAAGACGGTCACGTTAAAAACCATTGGACTGTTTACTTTAATGGCCCAATCGGGATTACATGTTCCTGCTGCCGATGGGAGCATAATGGCGGTGTTTAAAAATGTATTTGCGGATATCGGGGATGAGCAAAGCATTGAACAAAGCCTGAGCACCTTTTCATCCCACATGACAAATATAGTCAGGATATTGGAAAGAGTGGACAGGGATTCTCTGGTGCTGTTTGATGAACTTGGTGCCGGCACCGACCCGGTGGAAGGGGCCGCCCTTGCCATGGCCATACTTGAATACCTGTATAAGGTGGGTGCCAGAACGGTAGCAACCACCCATTACAGTGAACTGAAACTATTTGCCCTTTCTACCAAGGGTGTGGAAAATGCTGCCTGCGAGTTTGATGTTGATACGCTGCGCCCGACCTATAGGCTGCTTATCGGGGTGCCGGGAAAGAGCAATGCCTTTGCTATTTCCAAAAGGCTGGGGCTGAAACCTGAGCTTATTGAAAGGGCCAAGGAATACATTTCAAAGGAAGATGTGCAGTTTGAAGATATAATTTCAAATCTTGAAAGAAACAGGCAGATCGCAGAACAGGAGAAGGAACTGGCTGTTCGCTATAAGAGGGAAATTGAAGAACTGAAGAATGAATTATCCCTCCAAAAGGAAAAGATGCGTGCCCAAAGGGAAAAAATGATGCAAGAGGCCCGCAGGGAGGCAAGAAAAATAATACAACAGGCAAAAGAAGAAGCGGACGAGATTATAAAGGAGCTTCGCCGTATTCAGGAGGAAGAAGAAGCAAAGGAACGCAACAGGGCTATTGAACAGATGAGGATGAAGCTAAAGGACAAACTTAATAACTTGGATAAATCCTTGTCAAAAACCGTTTCTGCGCAAAATGCCGATGTGAAACCTCCTAAGAATTTAAAACCGGGGGACCCGGTGCTGGTAACTACCCTTAACCAAAAGGGGCATGTGCTTGTACCGCCGGGAGAAAACGGGGAAGTCCAGGTACAGGTAGGTATTATGAAGATAAATGTACATGTATCCGATTTAAGGCTGGTGGAAGATAAAAAAGAAGCAGGGGCAGGAAAGGACGGCCTGGGCAAAATTGCCATGTCCAAGTCCTCTACCATTTCTGTAGAGCTGGATGTCAGGGGGCAGGTGTTGGAA
Organism: Clostridiaceae bacterium; assembly: GCA_012735465.1. GTDB lineage: Bacteria > Bacillota > Clostridia > SK-Y3 > SK-Y3 > JAAYHJ01. The sequence continues at coordinate 23,367 of JAAYHJ010000029.1, read as the reverse complement.
GAAGCCTTGCTAAATGTGGACAAGTACCTGGACGATGCAGCATTGGCAGGACTGTCACAGGTAACCATTATTCACGGCAAAGGAACAGGTGTACTTAGAAATGGTATTCATAGCTTGCTGCGAAAGCATGCCCATGTTGAGTCGTTCCGCCTGGGTAAATATGGCGAAGGTGAAGCAGGGGTTACCATTGTGGAATTAAGGTAAAACACAGGGGGTTAATGCTCGTGAAACGTCTTTTGATTGTATTGATTATCTTTTCACTGGTTGCAGGTGTACTGCCTGATGTTGTACAGGCCGGGGCCGGTGAAAAATTTACAGATGTTCCCTCGGGGCACTGGGCAGAGCAGTATATTTACAGGCTGAAGGAGTTAAAGATTACCGATGGCCGGGGAGACGGTACCTTTGGTTTGGACCATCTGGTCACCCGTGCAGAGTTTGTTACTTTTTTAATAAAGATGCTGGGTATTGATATAAACGGGGTACAACCGGGGACCGTGTTTGCCGATGTAAAGAAAACCGATTGGCATTGGGGATATATAAACGCAGCAACAAAGAATCAAATTATTTTAGAAAATGAATATAAAGACCGGATGTTTGAACCGGATAAAGCGATTTCCCGTGAAGAAATGGCTGTGATGATTGTAAGGGCATTGGGTTATGATTATCTGGCAAGGCTTTTGGAATCAGAGTTAAAGCCTTTTGAAGATGTGACAAAAAACAAAGGTTATATTGCAATTGCAAAGGATTTTGGTATTATAAACGGTAAAAGCCCAAACATGTTTTTCCCCACGGACTATGCCCTTCGACAGGAAGCGGCGGCAATGCTTGTGCGAATGTACAATATTTTAAATAATAAAATAGAAACCCTTCATGGCTTTTATGCCATAAGGTCATATCCGCAGATAAGCAATATGAAGGTTTTTGATACGGTCGGCTTTGGCTGGAGCAGGCTGGAGTACAATGCGGATGAAGGACAGGTGGAAGTAGCAACGGAAATAAAAAGCGGGAAAGATTATTGGGTTCCTGAAGGGTTTGAGATTCCAATACAAGAAGCGGAAAAAAATCAAATTAAAAAATATATAATGGTGTTTGCTACAAATGATGAAAAAATAGAAGTAAAAGGTGCAAAGAAAGGATTGGTTTCCTTTTTGCTGTCGGATGAAAAGTCCCTTCAAAAGGTAAACCGGGATATCATCAATCTTGTAACCCTTGGTTTGGCAAAGGACGGGAAAAAGGCTGTATTTGACGGCGTAGTTATAGATTTTGAAGGTTTAAGAAACGAAGGAAATGATAAGGAAAGGTTTTCCTCTTTCTTACAAAGGTTAAAGCAAGGGTTGGATGGAGCCAATAAAGAGCTTATCGTGGCAGTACCGCCTAAAAGGCAAGAAGGACAGCCTTATTTTGACGGCTATGATTATAAATCCATTGGTCAGACAGCCGACAAGGTTATCCTAATGGCCCATGATTATGAGCCTAAGAGGTTGACAGAAGAAGAAAAGAAATCTTTTACCGGAACCATACCTTCCTTAGCACCAATTAAGGATGTTTATTATGCCCTTCGTTATGCCTTGGATAAGGATAAGGGAATTCCTGCGGATAAACTGCTGCTCCAGATTAGCTTTAACTCTGTTTTATGGGAGTTTAAGGACGGAAAAGTGATTAACGATTTTCCTGTTCATCTTGATTATGGTGCTGTAAATAAGTGGCTGAACGATGACTCCATCTATGATAAGCAGCTTAACTATTCTGATGCCGTTCAGGCACCTTATTTTACCTTTGTTGAACGGGATACGGAGATAAAAAAAATAGCGTGGTTTGAAGATGAAAGAAGTGTGCGTGCCAAAATTAAACTTGCCCAACTGTTTGGAGCTAAAGGGATATCCATATGGAGAATCGGGCTTGTGCCCGATTTTGAAGATGAACCCGGGCAACCGCCCTGTTACCTGAATGTATGGTCGGTTCTAAATGATTTTTGTCCCTCAAACATGAAATGAAATATGGGTGGGAAGAATGGATAATAAGAAATGGGTATACTGCAAACATGATAAAGAAAGCATTGATAAGATTAGCAGCTTGTTTAATATTTCCCCCTTGGTAGCAACGGTTATTTTGAATAGAGGGCTGAGAGAAGCTGAAGAAATAGAGATGTATCTAAAAAATGATATAAGAAACTGCTTTGATCCCTTTCTGATGAAGGATATGGATAAGGCAGTTCATCGCATCCGAAGCGCCATTGCACAAAAACAGAAAATAACTGTATATGGAGATTATGATGTGGATGGGGTTACCAGCACGGCAATTCTTGTGGATTTTCTGACACAATGGGGAGCATGTGTCGATTACTATATCCCTGACAGGATTGATGAAGGTTATGGATTAAATAACCAGGCCTTGGAAAAAATTTATCAAGGGGGTACTTCCGTCGTAATTACGGTGGACTCGGGTATTACAGCCTCAAAGGAAGCAAGGTATGCAGCCGAATTGGGCATGGATATGGTGATTACCGATCATCATGAATGCAAGGATGAGATTCCGGAAGCTTATGCAATACTTAATCCCAAGCAAAAGGACTGCCCCTATCCGTTTAAAGACCTGGCGGGGGTGGGAGTAACATTTAAACTCATTCAGGCACTGGCAGGTAAGGACATGCTTTCCACGGTTTTGGACCGGTATTGTGATATAGTATGCCTGGGCACCATTGCAGATGTGGTTCCTTTACTGGGAGAAAACCGGATAATTGCAGGCATAGGCTTAAAGCGCATGAGCAATACGAAAAATATAGGATTGCGTTCCTTATTGGAGGTTTCAGGTTTAAAGGATAAAAATATAAATGCAGGAATGGTTGGATTCATACTTGCACCAAGAATAAATGCAGCAGGCAGAATAGGCAGTGCGCTGAAGGCTGTGCAGCTGTTTTTAACCGAAGACGAATCCTTAGCTTATAAAATTGCCTGTGAATTGGATGAGGAGAACAGAAACAGGCAGTCCACCGAAATGAGTATTTTAGAGGAAGCATTGGTAAAAATTAATGAAGATGATGATATTAAGAAAAACAAGGTATTCGTATTGCATGGCGAGAACTGGCATCATGGGGTTATTGGCATTGTGGCCTCGAAGATTACCGAACAGTTTCACAGGCCTTGCATACTCATATCCCTGGAGGGGAACGAAGGTAAGGGTTCCGGAAGAAGTATAAGGGGATTTAATCTTTTTGAAGCATTAAATAAATGCGAAGCTGACCTTATAAAATTTGGGGGGCATGAACTGGCAGCAGGATTAAGTATTGCAAAGGAGAAGATTCCCCTTTTCTTATATAATATAAACCAGTACGCAGACCAGGTACTTCAGGAGGATGATCTCATCCCTAAAATATATATTGATTGCGAGATAAATACACAGCATTTAACCCTTAACACGGTAAAACAATTGGAGGTACTGGAACCCTTTGGAATGGGTAATCCGACTCCTGTTTTTGCATTGAATAATTCGGTAATTTCTCAGATGAGGGCAGTGGGAAATCAGAAGCACTTAAAGCTAACCCTGGAAAAGGATAATATGAGTATTGATGCCATAGGGTTTAATATGTCAAATTATATGCAGCACTTTATAATTGGCGATATGGTTGATATAGCCTGTTCAATACAAATGAATAACTTTAACGGCCTGGCAAATATACAGCTGTTGATTAAGGATATAAAACTATCCAGCGATAAAAGCATTGAACAAAAATATTATAAATCCTTTTCATCCAATTTAAGTATGGGTGCATATAATCATAATGCAAAGTTAAAGGATGGTTTTGGAGGCGTTAGTTTTTATTATGCTGAAATAGATGATTTAAAAGATAGGATGGATGCAGAAGAAAAATGCCTTATTATTGTAAATACGTTACCGGGTATAAAAAACTTACTCAGGGAGCTGCAGGATGCCGAGCTGGACGATAAAAGGTATAGTGTCCATTATAATCAAGTGGTAAATAGCAATTTAATTGATATTTTAGTGAACCCTAATATGGATTTGTGCAGGTTGGAAAACTATGCGTATATTTATGTATATGACCCCTTTTTTAATGTGGATGATTATTATAAAATATGTCATTCCGAAAACAGGGTATACCTTCTTCCCTATCATGAACGGTTCGAATGGTGTGACCAGGTGCTGGACAGTATAATACCTCAAAGACAGGATTTTGTTATAACTTATCAGTACATAAAAGCCAGAAGCCCAGGCAATATATACACCGATTCCCTGGAACTTCTTGCACGCAGGATTTCTGTCAGCTATGATGTATCAATGAATATGGTCAAGTTAAAACATTGCATTGACATCTTTGAGGAGTTTGGCCTTTTAAAGCAGTTTTTTAATGGGGATGATGTTTCACTGCAGTTGTGTGAACATAAAGGGGGAAAGGTAAACATAGAAAACTCATTAAAGCTGGCGGAACTTAGATTGTTGAAAAATAGGGTAAAGAAATGTAAACTGTTATTAGAAAAAATTAAAACCACCTAAGCCGTGGTGCATAAATATTTTATAAATATTCTTAAGGAGGAAAATTATGAATTTAAAAGAAAAATTTAGGCATGTAATGGATTTTCCAAAGGAAGGTATCGATTTCATCGATATTACAACCGTGTTACAAGATAAAGAGGCCTTTGTATATGCAATGGATTGTCTTATAAGCAAGATTAAAGACAAGGACTTTGACCTTGTTGTAGGACCTGAGTCCAGGGGCTTTATTTTTGGGGCGCCGGTTGCATATGCATTGAAAAAAGGGTTTGTGCCCATACGCAAAAAGGGTAAGCTTCCTTATAAAACTATACAGATTGAATACCAACTGGAATATGGTACAAGTATACTTGAAATACATGAGGATGCTATCCAGCCGGGACAAAAAGTGGTAATCATAGATGATTTGCTGGCTACAGGAGGAACAACCCTTTCTAATATACAGTTGGTTGAACAATTAGGCGGAATAGTTACAGATATTGTATACCTTGTAGAACTTGAATATTTAAACGGTAGGGAAAAATTGAAAGGATATAATGTGCATTCAATTGTTAAGTTTTAAGCAAATCTGAACAAAAAATATAAGCAGGGTGATGGGATCATAATTGAAGTGAGGGTCAAGATGGAAAAATCATATGAAAGTTTAGTAGATGAAATAGATAAATCGTATGAAGAATTAGTGGAAAAGGTAAAAAAATATAATCCGCAATGCGATTTTGAGCTTTTAAACAAGGCGTATTTGTTTGCCAAGGAAGCCCATAAAGTGCAGCATAGAGTGTCCGGGGAACCTTATATAATTCATCCTTTGGAAGTGGCTCATATACTGGCAGATTTGGAGTTGGATTGTGAGTCTCTGGTTGCAGGTATTTTGCATGATGTGGTGGAGGATACCCCTTGCAATTTTGAAGAGATAAAGAATCAATTTGGAGAACAGATAGCATTACTTGTCGACGGCGTAACAAAGCTGGGGAAAATTCCATATACAACTAAGGAAGAAGAGCAGGTAGAAAACCTGAGGAAGATGTTTCTGGCAATGGCAAAGGATATAAGGGTTATTCTGATTAAACTGGCAGACAGATTGCACAACATGAGGACGATCAGGAGCATGCCTGAAGATAAACAGAGACAAAAGGCCAGGGAAACACTCGAGGTATATGCACCCCTTGCTCATCGGTTAGGTATAACCAAGATCAAGTGGGAATTGGAAGACCTGTCATTGCGTTGTCTTGATCCCATTGCATATTATGAAATTGTAGAGAGCATTGCACAAAAAAGACAAGAAAGGGATGCTTATATAAAAATTATTATTGACAGTATAAAAGCCCGTTTGGATGAATTAGGAATTCAAGGGTACGTTGACGGCAGGGCTAAGCATTTCTATAGCATTTATCGCAAAATGTTTGCCCAGGGGAAGAGTATTGAAGAAATATACGATTTATTTGCTGTCAGGGTTATTGTAAACAGCGTGAAAGATTGCTACGGGGTCTTGGGTATGGTGCACGAAATGTACAAGCCCATACCGGGGCGTTTTAAAGATTACATTGCCATGCCCAAGCCCAATATGTATCAATCCCTTCATTCTACCCTGATAGGTCCGTCGGGCACACCCTTTGAAATCCAAATCCGCACATGGGATATGCATCGTATAGCCGAATACGGTATAGCAGCCCACTGGAAGTATAAGGAAGGGAAATCCGGAGTTTCGGATTTGGATTCTAAGCTGGCATGGGTGCGGCAGCTTTTAGAAATACAAAGGGATTTAACCGATGCCGAAGAATTTATGCAGACTTTAAAAATTGATTTGTTTGCCGATGAAGTATTTGTATTTACTCCAAAAGGAGATGTTATCAATTTACCTGCAGGTTCAACGCCCATTGACTTTGCCTATGCAATACACAGTGCTATTGGGAACAGCATGATAGGTGCAAAGGTAAATGGTAAAATAGTACCGATTGAGTATAATCTAAAAAACGGTGATATTGTAGAGATTTTGACTTCCTCTACGTCCCACGGACCCAGCAGGGACTGGCTGAAGATAGCAAAAACTTCCCAGGCCAGAAACAAGATTAACCAGTGGTTTAAGAAAAACAAACGGGAAGAAAATATTGCCAGGGGTAAGGAACTGGTTGAAAAAGAGCTGAAAAAGCTTGGCCTGACTCACAGCCAGCTCTTTAGAAACGAATGGGTAGAAATTGTTTTGAAAAAATACGGCTTTAACAGCCTGGATGATATATATGCAAATATTGGATACGGTGCAATGCATCCGTCCAAAATTGTATTAAGGCTTAGGGATGAATACAAAAAGACAGTAAAGCCGGAGGTTCCGGAAATTGCTCCTGAAGAAACCAAACCGGTTCCAAGTGAGGATAAGAAAAGAAAGCAGAAAAGCAATGGTGTTATTGTTAAAGGGATTGACAATTGCCTTGTACGTTTGTCAAGGTGCTGCAATCCGGTACCGGGAGATGAAATAATTGGTTATATAACACGGGGTAGAGGTGTTTCGGTTCACAGAAAGGACTGTTCGAATGTAAAGCTAACCGGTGAAGAAAGCTCCCGGCTGATAGAAGTTTCCTGGGAGAAGTCCCAAAGCGTTTCTTACCTGTCCGATGTACAGGTACTGGCAAATGACAGGGGAGGACTGCTGGTGGAAGTCACAAACTGTATTGCTGATTCCAAAATACCGTTGAAGGGTATCAATGCAAGAACATCCAAGGATAAGATAGCGGTGATAAATCTAACCCTTGAAATTCAGGGTACGGAACAACTGGATAAGATAATTAAGAAGCTTAGAAAGCTTGACGGAGTTTTTGAAGTAAACAGAAGCAGGCAGTAAGGAGGAATTTGCTTGAGGGCAGTGGTACAAAGGGTCACTCAGTCTAAGGTGACGGTGGACGGAAAAATAACAGGTAAAATTGGTGCGGGGCTTATGGTGCTGCTGGGAGTAGCTCCTCAAGATACATCCGGCGATGTGGATTACATGGCTGAAAAAATATTAAACCTCAGGATTTTTCAGGATGAGGAGGGTAAAATGAATAAATCCTTGTTGGATATTGATGGGGAACTGCTTGTGGTTTCCCAGTTTACCCTTTACGGTGATTGCAGGAAAGGCCGCAGACCCAGCTTTACCAATGCAGCACCTCCCGACCATGCGAATAAGCTTTATGAAGAATTTATTGAGAAGTGTAAGAGCATGGGTGTAAAAAATGTACAATCAGGAGTATTTGGTGCCCATATGCACGTCAGCATTGAAAATGATGGTCCTGTGACACTATTAATTGACAGCGAAAAACAATTTTGAGGTGATAATATTGATTCTTGAAAGAATAATTGTTGGACGGCTAGAGGCAAATTGTTACATTGTTGGTGATGAGACGACCAAAGAGGTTGCAGTGATTGACCCAGGAGCCGAAGGAAGTAAAATTTATAAGCATATTGAAGAAAAGGGATATAAGGTTATCTACATCATAGCAACGCATGGTCATGTAGATCATATTTCCGGAATAAAATATATAAAGGACAAAAGCGGTGCAAAAGTGGTAATACATAAAAATGACAGGGATGCGCTGACCGATAGCAGGATGAACCTGTCCATATACCTCGGGTTTGAATCAGTCCAATGCCCTGCTGATATATGCATTGAAGGTGGGGAAGTATTGTATGTAGGCAGGCTTAAGCTGGAGTTTATCCATACACCGGGGCATACAACCGGCGGTATGTGCATTTTAGTGGATGGCAAGCTGCTTTTTTCCGGTGATACCCTTTTTGAGCAGAGCATTGGGAGGACGGATTTGCCCGGCGGTAATTATCAGCAATTGATTAAGTCTATTAAGGAAAAGCTTTTTGTTATGCCGGATGATTTGGAAGTATACCCCGGTCATGGTGAAAAGACCACCATCGGACGGGAAAAAAGCTCAAACCCTTATGTGTAGGTGGCTGATATATAGGCTTGAGGGGGCAAAGGTATGATTAATAGAAAAGGGATTACGACCGGAATCCTTTTTATTATATTCATAATGGGTATTTTTATATTAATTTATTTTGCAAAGAGAGCTGAAGTTGTAAGTGATGATCGCATATCCTGGCTTAAAAGCACATTGATAGCCCATAGGGGAATGCATGATGAAAAAGAAAGTATTCCTGAAAACACGATTTCAGCCTTTGCCAGGGCTATAGAAAAAGGGTACATAATCGAACTGGATGTTTCCATGACAAAAGATAAGAGGTTAGTAGTGTTCCACGATAAGAAATTAAAAAGGTTATTTGGGATTGACTCATATCTGATGGATATGAATTATGAGGACTTGCAAAAATTAGAGTTTCCAAACTCAAAGGGAAAAATACCTTTGTTTAGAGATGTACTTGATTTTGTGAATGGCAGAGTACCGCTTATTATTGAGATAAAAAATGAAGGTAAAGTGGGCGAAATGGAGAGCATGGTATATGAGGAATTGAAAGGATATCCGGGACAATATGCCGTCCAGTCTTTTAATCCATTTACCCTTTCATGGTTCAGAAAGAATGCGCCGGATGTGCTAAGAGGACAGCTTTCAGGGAGTTTCATTGTCAGCGATTATGAAGCTGAATATGCAGGTACCACACGCCTGCCGTGGTATAAAAGATTTATACTATCAAACCTGTTGCTTAATTTTGAAAGCAGACCCCATTTTATAGCTTATGAGATTAATAACACGGATGTAAAAACCTTTAAAAAATTAAGAAAATTGAAGGTGCCTGTCTTAGGATGGACCGTTAGGGAAATAGCGGAATATGAAAAGGTTAAGGATGTGTGTGATAATTTTATAACCGAAATATTTGAATTAAATTAAGTCGCTTAATTTAATTTTTTTTATTATTGTTAATGTGGATTATCTAAGGGTATATTATACTATGTAATATATGAAATCCTGTCGTTTTGAGGAGAAGATCCATTGGGTTGTAAAGTAGCGAGAGATAGGAGGTATAATATGTTGAATCCAAATATAGCAAAGCTGTTGAATGAACAAATCAACAAGGAACTTTATTCAGCTTATTTATACTTTGGAATGGCAAATTATTATGCAGATCAGAATTTAGATGGATTTGAGAACTGGTTTTTGGTACAAACCCAGGAAGAACGAGATCACGCTTTACTGTTCCGCCGGTACTTGCTAAACAATGGGGAATCTATTGTTTTAACGGAAATTGCTGCTCCAAATGAAAAATACAATAATTTCAGGGAACCCTTGGTAAAAGCTTTGGAACATGAACGGTATGTAACTGCTTCTATCAATAAGATTTATGAAGCTGCATTGGAAGCAAAGGATTTCAGAACGGTTCAGTTCCTTGACTGGTTCATCAAAGAACAAGGCGAAGAAGAAAAGAATGCAGAGGGTAATATAAAGAAATACGATTTGTTTGCCGGTGATTCAAAAGGTTTATATATGTTGGATAATGAAATGAAAGCAAGAACATATGTAGCACCGTCTCTGGTTCTGGATTAGATTTTTCTGACCTATCAATTATAGACACTAAAATGAAAGAAAATTGTTGCAATCAATTGTTTTATAAAATAGGCACTGTAATTATTCGGGCATTCGAGTAATTAAGTGTCTATTTTAATTATTTTAAAATTATTTAAACTTTAGTTTAATTTGAGTTTATATTTATTATGTATAATGTATAATAAATATAAGTATTATATATGGCACAAGATTTGTTATTCATTTGGAGGAATAAATGCATGACTATTAAGCAGAGGCTAAGATTATCCTATATATTTATGCTGGTAATTTCGTTTATATTTGTCATGTGTACCGGATGGTTCCTAAGTCAGGCGGTTGGTTACAGAAATAATTATTATTTCTTAAGGGAAATGAATCTTGCAGAACAGGTGCTGCAATTTACCCAGAGGGTATTATCGGTTATAAACAGGCAGATTTTAGAGGATCCGGATATGCTTAGCGATAGGGGCTTTGTTGAACGATTTGAAAAACAAATGGGTATTGAGAATACGGGGCTTATTGTAAGGAAAAACCAAGAAATTGTTTATATGCCCGAACCGGTAAAAGAAAATGGACTGGATCTTAATCTTATGCCCTTTAATGGCCGGGAGACAGGAGGAGAAAAAGCTTATATTCAGCATGACGGTATCATTGTAATGCATCTATATGATTTTTATTTTTCCGATGGCAGTGAAGGAAGTATATTCCTATACATCGATACTCAAAATATAAGAAGGAAAATAGCGGTGTTGCAATACAGTTTTACAATCATATCTTCTATTGCATTGGTGCTGATAAACGGAGTAATTACGGTTTTTGTATATAGGAGCATCATTACCCCGTTAAGAAAGCTGGAATATGCTGCAAATCAGATTAAGGAAGGTAATCTTGATACGGTCATAGAAAATGAATTTAAAGATGAGTTTGGAGAAGTGATTGAATCCTTTGAAGAAATGAGAAAACGCTTGAAAAAATCTACCCAGCTTCAGCATCAATATGAACAAGACCGTAAAATCTTGATTTCTAATATTTCCCATGATTTAAAAACGCCGATAACTGCCATAAAGGGATATGTTGAAGGGATTAGGGACGGTGTGGCCGATACACCGGAAAAGATGGAAAAGTACATTGACACAATATATAAAAAGGCTTCACAAATGGATGTATTGATAGATGATTTATTTCTATTTTCTAAGCTTGATTTGCATGAGCACCCTTTTGATTTTACAAAGATAAACATTGTTGATTATATTGAAGATATAATCGAAGAAATTAGATTTGACCTGGAAGAAAAACAAATAAGCCTATATTTTGATAGTCCGGGCAATCCAATATATGTCAAAGGGGATGTCAATAACCTCAGAAGGGTTTTTACCAATATTATTGATAATTCAATCAAGTACGCATCAGATGTTAAACTGGTAATTAAAGTAAATATAGTGGAAAGGGAGGATGATGTACTGATTGAAGTAAGTGATAATGGAAAGGGAATATCCGGTAATGCATTGCCTTATATATTTGACAGGTTCTACAGAGCAGATCAATCTAGAAATACTAATACCGGCGGAAGCGGCTTAGGTTTAGCAATTGTAAAAAGAATAATCGAAGAACATGGAGGTAAAGTTTGGGCAGAAAGCAAAGTTAATGTAGGGACAAATATCTATTTTACCTTAAAAAAGATAAGCGTGGAGGAGGAATAATGAAAAAAATATTAATCATTGAAGATGATATCAGTATTGCCGAGCTGCAAAGGGATTATCTTGAGATTAACCAGTTTTCTGTGGATATAGAAACGACAGGAGACAAAGGTCTGGAGAAAGTGATTAACAATCATTATGATTTAGTCATATTAGATATTATGCTTCCGGGCAAAAATGGCTTTGAAATTTGCAAGAAAATCCGTGATGTAAAAAATACGCCTATATTAATAGTATCTGCAAAAAAAGAAGATATTGATAAAATTCGTGGGTTAGGATTAGGGGCAGATGATTATATGACAAAGCCTTTTAGCCCGGGGGAGTTGGTGGCTAGAGTGAAAGCCCATATATCCCGCTATGAGAGGCTTACTGCAAGTAAAGAAAAGAAAACCGATGACCAGATAGAAGTTGGCAGTTTGTGCATTGATAAAACATCGAGAAGAGTATTTGTAGATCAAAAAGAAGTACCTTTTACTACGAAAGAATTTGACTTATTGTGTTTATTGGCCCAAAATCCCAATAGGGTATTTAAAAAAGAAGAACTGTTTGAAAAGATATGGGGCTGGAATTCGGTTGGTGATATTACAACCGTTGCAGTACACATAAGGAAGATAGGGGAAAAATAGAAATAGTTCCATCAAATCCTAAGTATATAGAAACGATTTATGGATTGGGGTATAGGTTTAATGGATAATATTTTAAATCTTAATTAAGGAGGTGCATGATATGGGGATTGTTTTAGATGTTTTAACAATAGTATTATTTGTAATGGTGGTTAGAAAAATGATAGGATTTGTTCTAAGACTGTTAAAACCGCCGATGGCTGAAACAAGTGTACACAATACAAGAACTTATGAATATCGAGAGGAAAAGGATACTAAGGATGTAAAAGGGGTAGAATATCAGACCATTGAAATGGTTAAGGATCCGGTTTGCGGAAAATATATTCAAAAAGACAAGGCTTATCAGGTGGTTACCAATGAAAATCAAGTAGTACATTTTTGTAGTTGGGACTGCCGTGAGAAATATATAAAGGGTAATTAAAATAATAATGTAAAAAAATACATTTAATGGGGTTGGGGAAATTGCACAATGTTTTAGTTAGCCTTATAATACCAGTGTATAATGTAGAAAAGTATTTAAGTAGATGTTTAGACTCAGCTGTAAACCAGACGTTTAAAGATATAGAAATTATTATAGTAAATGATGGTTCAACCGATAACAGCCTTTCTATAATAAATGATTATGCACAAAGAGATAGTCGTATACGTGTTATCAATCAGGAGAACCGCGGATTAGGCGAAGCTAGAAATGCAGGCATAAATATTGCTGTAGGAGAATATATTGCTTTTATGGATAGCGATGACTGGATGGACTTATACTTTATTGAGAGGATGTATAAAATTGCTAAAGAGAAGGACGCTGATATTGTTATAAGTAAGCATGCCAAGGTAATTGAAGGAGTCGGAATATTTCCTTCCATGCGGTACCTTAAACCGGGTGTAATTTCTGGTGATGAAGCTTTGAGAAAAATAGTAAGCGATTCAGGAATCCAGAGCTTTGCATGGGATAAATTGTATAAAAGAACTTTATTTACCCTCCATAATATTCGCTATCCCAAAGGAATATACTTTGAAGATATGGCAACAACCTTCAAACTCTTTTACTATGCTGACAAGGTTGCAATCATAAACGACTGTTTATACTACTACTTCCAAAGGAAAACGGGGATATCCAAGAAACATGATCCAAAACGTGTTTTTGATAATATAACGGCAGTGGCTATGATAAGAGAATTCCTGGAAAAAGAAGGTGTTTTCGAAAACTACATTAGAGAATATCAGTATTTATGCTTAAAAATGATTTTTGTTGCAATATTTAACCTTGTTGTTATATATCGTTCTACCGGTGAGCCGGGTATGATTAGCAGTATACATCATTCTCTGAAAGCTATCAATTCTCTAATGTTAGTCAATAAACAAGAAAGAGGAAACAGGCAGAATAGTGGAATAGCTTAGGTCACGGTATTCCTGAAGAACAATACTGGAAAGATAATATTAGCAGTTATTGGTTAGCAGAATTAAGAGAGGAGGGGGTTGCTTGAGAAAAATCGACAAGGCAAAGCTCTGGCTTTTTTTGGTCATCAGGTTATACATTGTTTTTGCAGGAATTGTGGCAATATGGGAGAAAAATTGGAACTCCCTGGGCATGTCAATTCTCATATTAGTTACTATGTTTATTCCATCTATTGTAGAAAGAAAATTCCAACTTGATATTCCCAGTGAATTTGAGATTATACTGATTGTATTTGTTTATGCAGCACTGTTTCTGGGGGAGCTAAACCAGTTTTATTTCAGATTCTGGTGGTGGGATAAAATGCTCCATAGTTTTTCAGGACTCATCCTGGGTAATATAGGTTTTTTGATTGTTAGTTATCTAAACAGAAGCAGTAAGATGAATGTAAAGTTAAGTCCCGCTTTAGTTGCTTTCTTTTCTTTTTGTTTTGCAGTTGCAATGGGGGCTATATGGGAAATCTATGAATACTTTATGGATAATGTCTTTGGGTTTATTATGCAAAGAGGAAGCCTGGATGATACCATGATCGATCTAATATTGGACACAGCAGGGGCATTGATATTTGCGGTACTGGGATATTTTCAGCAAAAAGGTAAGATTAACATAATATCAAAATACTTAATAAAATTTGATAGTTTTAATTTTTATGAGGATAAAAGCTATACAGGTCCTTTTTTTAAAGGTATTTCTTGGCACATTAACGGACTTAAATGTTTTGCACCAGAAAATAAACACAGGAGATTACTTTAATTATTGATTTACCCATAATGCGTATGGTATAATTTAACCATTATAGCAAGAAGCGTCCTAAAATAAAGTTAAAAACATAAGGGCTGCAGATGGAATTTGTTCATTTGCAGCCTTTTTTGGCAAAAATTATAGGGTAAATAGTTTTTTTTACAATATGATAAAATAATCATAAGAGGACTAATTTATGGGGAAAAAAGTATTCCGGTCAGGTAACAATTCATGGAAGAAAGAAGCAGCCTTATTTCTGGCAAGCCAGAATATATCCCTCTTTGGCTCTTCAGTAGTGGGGTTTACGATTATCTGGTATATTACATTACAAACATCTTCCGGTAAGTGGATGATGCTTTCAACAATAAGCAGTTTGCTACCTCAGGTACTGATTTCTCTTTGGGCTGGTGTGTGGGCAGACCGCTACAACCGCAAGTATTTAATTATTCTATCGGACGGATTAATTGCTTTGTCCACCCTTGGCCTGGCAATTGCTTTTATGGCCGGCTATAGAAGCATAGAACTTCTTTTGATAGTGTCAGTAATCCGTTCCGTTTGTACGGGAATTCAAACTCCTGCAGTTGGGGCCGTATTTCCACAGATTGTGCCGGTGGAAGAATTAACAAGAGTAAATGGAATTAATCAGGCATTGAATTCCTTATTGCTTCTGCTGTCTCCTGCTGTGGGAGGCATAATACTTGGTCTGCTGGATATCTCATGGGCATTTTTCATAGATGTAATAACAGCAGCAATAGCAATAATTATTTTATGCTTTATTAAAATTGAAAAGGTTGTTCGGGATAAGGAAGTTATTTCTGTATTAGCTGAATTGCGCCAGGGTATAAAATTTGCACTTGAACATAAATTGTTGAGATTGATTATTATTTTTTATGGAATCTCCTTCTTTTTGATAACACCGGCGGCATTTTTAACTCCTGTCATGATTGAACGGTCTTTCGGTAATGAGGTTTGGAGGTTAACAGCAAACGAAATGGTTTGGACAGTCGGTTCGCTAATTGGAGGTGTTTTTGTCTCCCTGCGTAAAGAATTTAAAAATAAGCTGCGCACCATAGCAATTTCTCTGATGGCCTTTGGAATTACATTTGGTCTATTGGGTGTGGCCAAATGGTTTATGATGTATCTGGTGATTATGGGGCTTGCTGGTTTCTTTTTACCCATTATATCAACTGCAGAAACCGTGCTGATCCAAGAAAATGTTGAAGATGCAATGATGGGACGGGTTTTCTCAATTATTCAGATTATTTCAGCCGGTGTTATGCCAATTGCTATGCTTTTATTTGGGCCGCTTGCGGATATGGTTTCAATTGAGTCAATATTGATGGTAACGGGAGCTATGCTTGCAGGATTAGGAATACTTTTTTCAAAATTCAGCCGTTATAATAAAACAGGAAAGCAGCTTAGTTGAATTTTAACTACACTCATTTATTAGAAAACATTGACTAAAAGTGATTTCTGTAATAATTTATGATTAAATAAAAATTGCAGTTTAATGATAAGGAGTGAGGGATAAAATGTTAAGATCTGTATGGTTAAATGAGCTGACCTGGGAAGATGTAGCCGAGTACTTAAAGACCGATGATACGATAATTTTCCCTATAGGAAGTACGGAACAGCACGGTCCTGCCGGTCCCTTAGGAGTGGATACCTATGCAGCCATTGCTTTGGCCGAAGATGCGGCAAAGGAAGCGGGAGTATTGGTAGTTCCGCCCCTGTGGTTTGGGGATTCGCCTCATCATTTGGGCTTTCCCGGAACCATAAGCTTGAAAACGGAGACGATGGTTGCTGTTGTAAAAGATGTGATTCACAGCTTAGCCAGAAACGGTTTTAAAAGGGTGCTTGTAATTAACGGACATAAGGGGACAAATCTGGCAGGGCTTACCACGGCTTGCCGGAACCTGCACGAATACGAATTGCCGGATGTTAAAATAGCCCTGACCGATCCGTTATTTTTAGCCGGGGATATTGCCCACATAAAGGATCATAGGGAGCATCATGCGGGAGAATTGGAAATTTCCCATGTGTATTACAAATACCCACATCTGATAAAGAAGGAAAAACTGGTTGATGAAGAAGTGGACCTGCAGGGGATTTTTTCAGAGTATATTAAAGCCGATTTATTTGGAAAGGGCGGAAGCTGCGTAGAAGTATTTTGGAACAGCAAAGAACAAAAAGCTTTTGCTCCAAACGGGTCCTTTTCAAATTCAAGCAAAGCATCTCCGGAAAAAGGAAAAGTATATCATGAGCATATGGTTAAAAAATTAGTGGATTTTATTAACTGGTTTAAAAAATATGAAGGTCCTGTAAAATAAAGGGGATAATAATTAATTATAATACGGGGGAAAAGGATGGAAAGAATAAGTTGTGATGTATTGGTGGTAGGCGGTGGCGGTGCCGGCTTAATGGCGGCTTATGAAGCCACGAAAGCCAATGTAAAGGTTGCTGTTGTCAGCAAAGGAAAAGTACAAAGGTCGGGCGCTACCATTATGGCACCGGGTGCCATTGCCGGTGTTGATGACAGGTGGAAGCACCCGGACGACAGTAAGAATAGGCATTTGCTGGATACGATAGAAGGCGGCAGTTATATGAATGATCAAGACATGGTCAAAATCATGGTTGAACAGTCGCCGGATTTAATACTGGAACTGGAAAGAATGGGTGCCCTGTGGCAGAGAAATGAAAAGGGTGATAACTATCTGCTGAGGATTGACGGCGGGCATTCCTATGCGCGGTGTCCGTATCTGGAGGATCGTACCGGAAGGGAAATGGTCCGCGCAATGGTAGGGGAATTAAAAAAGAGAGATGTTTATTTTTATGAAGAAATATTTGTTGATAGAATTATTGTAGAAGACGGCAGGGCAAGAGGTGTAATTGGAATAAATATAAAAAATTTGGAGCCGATAATCTTTGAGAGCAAATCCATAGTTTTAGCAACCGGCGGGGCAGGAACCGTTTATGCCAATACGGATAACCCTGCGGATGTTACCGGTGACGGATATGCATTAGCACTTGATGCCGGCGTATCCCTAAAGGATATGGAATTTGTACAGTTTTATCCGATTGGCCTTTTATTTCCCCCGTCATTAAAAGGAATGCTGGGAGGACTTTTGTACCATTCCAGATTAGTTAATGTTCATGGGGAACGCTTTATGGAAAAATATGACCCGGAAAGGCTTGAATTGTCCACCAGGGATCGTGTTTCAAGGGCAATTATGCAGGAAGTAATTGAAGGCAGGGGTACACTGCACGGCGGGGTATACTGTGATCTTACCTTCAATGAACCGGGCTTTATAGAAAAAACGACGCCGGCCTTGTACAAGACCTATTTGCAGATAGGGATTGACCCCGAAAAGGATATGTTTGAAATAGCTCCAACATGCCACTTTTTTATGGGCGGGGTTATTGTAGATACAAATTGGGAAACCTCTGTCCAGGGATTGTTTGCAGCAGGGGAAGTGGCAGCAGGTATGCATGGTGCAAACAGGCTGAGCCAAAATGCGTTGGCAGAAGTATTGGTTTCAGGGGTAATAGCAGGGAGAAATGCTGCCAGGACAGCTATGAGTATGGGAAAAAGCTATATTAATCCCCGGGAGGTTGATTTAGAAAAAGAGAAAATAAGGCATTTGCTTGATTCCCAAGGGGGAATGACGCCAGGGGAGTACCGCAGTAAAATCAAGGATATCATGTGGAACAATGTGGGTGTATTCAGAAGTAAAGAATCCCTATGTCAAGCAATATCTGAATTGGAAAAACTGGAAAATACCAGGATGAATATAAGGATGAAAGATAATTATTATAATAGGGAAGTTTTGGAGGCATTGGAAAATAAAAATTTGTTAATTACTGCTAAATGCGTTGCTAAAGCTGCATTGACCCGGACAGAGAGCAGGGGTTCCCATTATCGCTCCGATTATCCGCAAACGGATAATATACATTGGCTGAAGAATATTGTACTTAGAAAGGTCCAGGATGAACTTGCAGTAGAGTATAAAGACGTTAATCTAAAAATTGTAAAACCGGGGGTGGAAAAAGCATGAAGGGAAAAGCAAAAATATTTCGCTTTAATCCCCGGATTGATAAGGAGCCCTATTATCAGAGTTATGAATTCCGCTTTGAAAAGGGTATGACTGCGCTGGATGTTTTAAACCAAATATACGAGGAACAAGATGCAAGCTTGGGATACAGCTATTGTTGCAGAAACGGTCATTGCGGCATGTGTGGTGTGGTAATAAACAATAAACCTGTATTATTGTGTAAACAAGCCGCCTCTCCTGAAATGACGATCGAACCGATTAAAAGTGTAAGCGTTGTCAAGGATTTAATCATTGACCGGGAAGAGTATGAAAGGAAGCTTCCAAAGCTCCGCCTGTTTCTTGAAAGGCAGTGTGGAGCTTTAAAAGAGCCCGAGCCTATTGATATGGGAAAATTTGAAAAGTTTAAGGTGGCAAGCAGATGCATTGAGTGCTTTTGTTGTGTATCCGTTTGCACTGTAATAAAAAGCAGTCCCCACACCTTTAAAGGCCCAACTGCTTATGCATTGGAAGCACGGCATTACTTTGATCCAAGGGATGAACAAAACAGGGGTTTAATGCTAAAGAGTGAAGGAATAGAGCTGTGCATACAATGCAATGCATGTTCCAGGGTTTGTCCTCATAATGTGGACCCGGCAGGTTTGATAAGGCTGATGAAAGCAGATATTAAAAATACAAATTAAAAAGCCGGGAAGCATGTTAAAAAATACATGCTTCCCGGCTTTTATCATATTATAAAAACGTACCCTTCTTGACCTGTTTATCCTGTATATTAATTGGGTAAGAATGCTAAAAAGATGTGCGCTTTTTTTATTAAGAAAATCCGTATTCCTTGAGAAGTTGAATTTATAATAATTCAGAGTTTTATAAAGAATAATAATAAAATAAAAGATTAGGAGGAAGCATTATGAGTGAGTTTATTAATAACCGGGAATATAGGCAGAAAGTATTAAAGGAAATCATGAAGGAATTGCATAACGGTAAGACTGTTGAGGAAGTGAAGCCCCGCTTTGAAAAGCTGATTCAGGGTATATCCCCCGGTGAGATATCCGAGATGGAACAGGCACTTATAATGGAGGGCATGCCTGTTGAGGAAATACAAAGGCTTTGTGATGTTCATGCTGCCGTTTTTAAGGGTTCTATCGAGGAAATCCACCGACCTCAGAAGCCGGAAGATACACCGGGACATCCCGTACATACCTTCAAGCTGGAAAACAGGGAAATTGAAAAACTAATAAATGATAAGATAAAACCGGATATTGAAAAGTTTGAGCAGGATGACAGCGAGGAAAACAAAAACCTGCTTGCAGAAGATTTCAAAGTATTTGCAGAGATTGATAAACATTATTCAAGAAAGGAAAATCTGTTGTTTCCCTATATGGAGAAGTATGGAATAACAGCTCCGCCAAAAGTGATGTGGGGTGTGGATGATGAAATAAGGGATCTCATTAAAGAAACCCAGAGGTTGTTATCCGATTATACGGGTAATAAAAACGAAGTAGTGGAAAAAGCAAGGGAAGCGGCAGATAAAGCCATTGAAATGATCTTCAAGGAAGAAAACATTTTATTTCCCATGGTATTAGAAACTCTAACCGAAGACGAATGGATGAAAATAGAGGAAGAAAGTATAGAAATAGGATATAGCTTTATAGAGCCTAAAGGACAATGGAGGCCGGTTAGAGTTAATGTTGAGCAAAAAGTAAAGGCTGAGGGAAAAGAGCTTTCCGATAACGGTTATGTTGAATTTGACGCCGGAATGCTTACAGCAGAAGAAGTTAACGCCATGCTTAATACCCTGCCTGTAGATATCACTTTTGTGGATAAAGAGGATACGGTGAAATATTTTTCGCAAGGGAAAGAGAGGATATTTGCAAGGCCTAAGACCATAATAGGAAGGAAGGTGCAAAATTGCCACCCGCCTGCAAGCGTTCATATTGTGGAAAAAATCGTTGAGGATTTCAAAAGCGGAAAGAAGGACCATGAAGATTTTTGGATTAAGATGGGGGATAAGTATGTATATATCCGCTATTTTGCAGTGAGAAATGCAAAGGGAGAGTATTTGGGAACCGTAGAAGTGACTCAGGATATTAAACCAATCATGGAGATAACCGGTGAGAAACGGTTATTATCAGATTAAACCTATAAGTTTATGGGTGGATATGTTGTGCCGGAGTAAAAAAATACCTGAAGGATAACCCTTCAGGTATTTTTTTACTTTTAGTGATTAGACGTTGCCTAAAACAACCCTGCTTAGGTGCTTTTTAGCAACTTCCTCTGCCTTTTTCATAAAGCTAATATCAGTAGGAGGATTTTTATACTTATACCTTGGAAAGTACCTTGTAAGGTGCAATGGGATGTCTTTTCTTATAGAACCAAGATATGCAGCTATTTGTTCCACTTCGTCCAGGTTATCATTTTCGCCGGTTACCAGCAATGTGGTTATTTCCACATGACAGTGCTTGGCAGCGGTTTCTATGGTTTTTAATACCGGTTTGAGACTTCCACCGCAAATATTTTTATAATATTCATTTTTAAAGCTTTTTAAATCAATGTTCATTGCATCTGTATAGGGCAGAAGCTGCTTCAAAGGCTCTTCGTTTATATAACCGTTTGTAACAAGTACAATCGAAGCATTGGGTTCCCTTTCCTTTAAAAGCTTTGCACAATCGTATACATACTCATACCAAATGCTTGGCTCATTATATGTAAATGCGATCCCTATATTGTTTTTTATTGAGAGTGCAGTTTCAACCAGTTCTTCCTTTGTGATAAAATCACCTTCAATCCCTTTTTCAGAAACAAATTGTGAAATGCTGTGGTTTTGGCAGAAACCGCATTTAAAATTGCAGCCAAAGGTACCCACCGATAAAATGTAAGTAGAAGGTTTGAAGTAGGAAAGGGGCTTTTTTTCAATAGGGTCTAAGGCCGCAGAAGTAATTTGACCGTAATTTATAGTAAAAAGCTTGCCATCCTCGTGCTTACGCACATTGCACCTTCCAAAGTGACCGTTTTCAATTACACAATTGTGAGGACATAAAAAACAATGAACCTTATCTTTAATTCTTTCATAAAACATAGCTTGGACTTTCATAAAAACCATTTCCTTACACCATATTATTAAAATGCTGACTAATTATTAAAATATTGACTAATCTTCTTTATAACGGATTACTTTAAATCTCTGTATGGTTATTTCCTCGTTGGGTTTTATTCCTGCTTTCCTTGAAGCTATGGATAATTGCTCTTCAACGGTATCTATTCCTTCCAAGTCAGGAAGCAATAGTCCCACTCTTCCTTTGGAGCTGACGATAACCCCATATTCCTTGGGATTCAATTCTTCTTTGGTAGCCGGTTCCGGTTCGGTTAAGATATCCACCGAAAAATCTATGTCTAAAAGTTCTTCTTTTTCTACGGGATTAAACCTGGGGTCATGCACCCCTGCTTCAATGGCATTGCGAATGATTTCTTCTGCTATGCTCCCTGTTGTTGGGAATATGGTACCAATGCAGCCCCTTAGTTCACCAAATTTTTTAAGAGATACAAATACGCCTCTGCGATTGTTTTTCATTTCTTCTGTTACATAGTCAGGGAGCTGTTTGATGACTTCTCCTTTAGTCAGAAAGGTTGTTAAACTTTCCCTTGCAAGCCTGACATAAGGGTTACTTTGATTTTGTTTCTTTTCCCTTACGGTATTTTGGATACCTTCTAATTCATGCAATTTAGAAGCATCATTGGAAAGAATGTTAAATTTCATTACTCCGTATCCAACTCCAAAGGTTTTTTCATAACTTAAAAGGTTGCCGTTGAATTTCTTACCGTCCAATGTTCCAAGCAGTATTGCAACAGAGCGCCTTCCACATTCTCCCGCATTGACCAACGTATTTTTATCCATGCTAAAGATGCCGGATACATCCCCTTGCTCCAAGTACCTAAGGAATTCATTATCAAATTTTTCTCCATAAGGGTTATAGCCATAAGGCCCGTCTTCTTTCAGCCTGTGGGACAAATCTCCGCTTGCAATAACAACCGCTTTTTCTCCTAGCTCATCCACCGCTCTACCAATTATAATCCCAAATTTATAAAGGTCTATGTCACTAAAAGGAGCATATGTAATGTGGACAAATTTATAATTCTTATTGTATTGGTTTACAAAATACAGAGGAACCATTGAGCCATGGTCTAACTGAAAAGAGGTTCTGTACTTTTTTAATAATTGGGCCGTTATTTTAACAGTAGGGATACCTGCTTCAGATGCCAATGTGCAAATCTTATCGGTAAGGGTCTTATTTATTGGAAGCCTCATTGAAACAGTCGGAGCGCCAAAATTTGCTAAGCTGCCGGAAATTTCATCTTCATAGCTTAAGGCAATAGCATCCCGGAACATAACTCCATGGGGGGTTATAAGTATAATGGTATCAGGTGTTTTTTGAGAAATGTCCTGTCCTACGGCATACATGCTTGTGCTTGTTTTGTTAATTTTTTTTTCTTCTCCCCTTCCTACCTCCGGGATGATAATAGGGGGATGGGGGAGCAGATAAAAACCTTGCAAACTCATTTAAAGTCACCTCTATATATATTGGATTTGTAATTTATTTTTACCCGATTTGAAGAAATAAATAAATTGGTTGCATGGGTTTTTTAGTGTTCATGGAATATATCGGCATTATTTAAGGTATTTTAATATATCCTTTTCGTCCATAGTGTAAAATAATTGTAGGACATTTTAAGGATAAAAAAACAAGAGATCCTCACTTTTTGATACAATAGAATCACCATCAAAAACCTTTGAAAAGGAGGATCTCTTGTGAATACTATTGTAAT
>JAAYHJ010000028.1 GCA_012735465.1 Clostridiaceae bacterium | reverse complement strand
ACCTACAACATTACTTGCCTGTGCTGAACCGCTAACCTGTACCGCCTTAGAGAATATTTCCATAACGTTAGATTTTTCGGCTCTACCACTGGAAACAAAAGTATCAACTGTAAATCCTTCTGTTTTGCTTATGTCCTCTGTATCATCAAGGGTCTTTTCTCTCCAGTTTATGGTTACGCTTCCAGCAGTTTCAACAAGTTTCTTATTGAGCAAAAGTGTTGTGAAAGGTGTGTCTGTAGGGGCAACAAGTGCAATTTCCCTTGATAAGTCAATATTTTCATGTGCTGTAAAATTAGCTGTTTTTATCATATTTAATCATCCTCCACTATCCGAAAATTTTATTTAACTTACTAAAAATCATGCCTTCAACATTTTTTTCTTTTTCTGCTACAGAATAGCTGTCGTCTGCTTTGTGGTCTGTTGGTTTATAACTGTTTTCTATATCCTGCTTTTTCTTCAACTCAAGCAGTTTGTTAATTTTTTCCTGTGCTTTTTTAATATCATCACTTTCTATTAGGTCAAATACTTCCTCAGGATCAAGTCCTGCTTTTGTTGCTTCAAGTTTTATTTGTGTTGTCAGGTTAGTTTTTTGCAACTCAGAATACTGCTGTTTGAGTGTTTCTACATCTGCAATATTCTTTTCAAGTTCTGCTATTTTAGTTTCATATTGTGCAAGTATTTCCTGCACTTCTTCTTTAGAATAACTTTCCTTTGTTAGTTCAATCATGTTTCTTAAATCCTCCTTTTATTTTATGGGTGGTATAAAGCAAACATTGGTCTAAACTATATATCATCGGCATATTGCCGGATATACCGAAAAAATAGATAAAGAGGAAGCCAATTTGACTCCCTCTATACAAGAGTATGGGATATACCGTTTTTTTCTTGTTTTGGAGGAGGAGGTGGGACTCGAACCCACATCAAAAACGGCAAAAATTACCTAATATGAGCATATTCTACTAATAGCTGGTCGCTGCAAAAAACGTATATTAACCCTTGCGGGATTGATACCTTGAAAAAATTTTGTAGTCAATTTCTTGATATTAAAAAAAATAAATATATAAAGGGTACTTCATGTACCCTTTATGAAAGGAGAAATGTATATGATAAGAATTCCTGATATGTTCCCCTAGTAGGCTATTATATATTGTGGTTATTTGAAAATCCTCATAATGCTTGATATTACTGCATTTCAACAACATATATTTATTTGAAAATTACAAAATTCAATTTATAATCCCCCTATTTATGCGGTTTTGCGGATTTTCTATTTTCCTACTTTTATAAAATCTCTAAAATTGTTGATTTTACTGTATTTTATGCTGGTTTGCAGGATTTTCTAATTGCTAACAGATTTTTGTTTTTCTTTTTCATTATATCAAAATGGGGTATTAAATCTCAAAATCCGCTATTCATGCTGGTTTGCAAGATTTTCTAAAGCGTCCGAATTTGCCTCCTATATTCTTTTTGTTTTTCTCTTCCATTAATAGAGAAATGGGGTATTAAATCTCAAAATCCGCTATTCATGCAGGTTCCAAGGATTTTCTAAACTTGGACATTTCTATATTTATCTTTCTTCCAATCTGATAAATAAAAATTGAAAAAATCCTT
>JAAYHJ010000027.1 GCA_012735465.1 Clostridiaceae bacterium | reverse complement strand
ATTCTATTGTATCAAAAAGTGAGGATCTCTTGTTTTTTTATCCTTAAAATGTCCTACAATTATTTTACACTATGACAAAAATAATTTACAGATATTGATTCTCAATTGATAATGAAAAGCAATATTAATTAAAATAAAAATATGAATGACCACTTGACGAAACCCCGTTGCTACTTTATACTATGTTTAAAAATGTTTTTAAAGACGATGAAAGAGAGGAGTAGGTACTAACTGTTCTAAAGAGAGAAGAACCCGTGGGCTGAAAGGTTCTTCAGAAAAAGTGGTACTGAAGGTAGCTCTGGAGTCGCACAGCCGAAAGAAAGAGTAAGTTGTGACGGTGGCACCGTTAACGCCAAAGAGAGTTCATGCTGTAAATGGCAGCATGAAAAATAAGGTGGTACCGCGGGATAAACCCTCGTCCTTCATAAGGACGAGGGTTATTATATGTAATAAAGGAAGAACGTGGCCAGTGGAGGATGGATGTAATTATGGAGATGCTTGCTTATGTGTTTCTGGCATTGGGGGTGTTGGTCGGTTATAAGGGCGGTGCATTGTATAAAAGGATAAAAGGTGCTGAGCCTGATGAGCAGCAGTTGGCTTTATTGAAGATTGGCGGTTTGATTATTGTAATTATTGGAGCCATACTGATTTTTTATATTAGATAGGAGGTATATTAGTGAAAAACATTGACAAGACATATGATCCCAAAAAAGTTGAGGAAAGATTATATAATCAATGGATGGAAAAGGGTTATTTTCGTGCGGATGTGGATGAAAATAAAGAACCGTTCACAATTGTAATTCCGCCTCCAAATGTAACGGGGCAGCTTCATATGGGACATGCATTGGATGAAACACTGCAGGATATATTAATCCGCTGGAAAAGGATGCAGGGTTATAGCACCTTATGGCTGCCGGGTACGGACCATGCCGGTATAGCGACCCAGATAAAGGTAGAAGAAATGCTCAGGAAGGAAGAAGGCATTACCCGCCATGATTTAGGCAGGGAAAAATTTTTAGAGCGGGTATGGGAATGGAAACATACCTATGGAAACCGAATTATAAATCAGCTAAAAAAATTAGGCAGTTCCTGTGACTGGTCCAGGGAACGCTTTACCATGGATGAAGGATGCTCCAGAGCGGTGAGAGAAGTCTTTGTTAACCTGTACAACAAAGGATTGATTTACAGGGGAAACAGGATTATTAACTGGTGCCCTAAATGCACTACAGCCCTTTCGGATGCAGAAGTGGAATACAAAGAAAAAGCCGGCCATTTCTGGTATATCAAGTATTATGTAAAAGACAGTGATGAGTTTATAACCATAGCAACAACGCGGCCGGAAACAATGCTGGGAGATACGGCAGTTGCCGTACATCCGGAAGATGAGCGCTATAGGCACCTGGTGGGCAAGACCCTTATTTTACCTTTATTAAACAGGGAAATACCTGTTATTGCCGATGAATACGTGGATAAAGATTTTGGAACCGGTGCGGTAAAGATTACGCCTGCCCATGACCCAAATGACTTTGAAGTAGGAATACGTCACAATCTGCCCCAGATAAAGGTGATGAACGATGATGCTACCATTAATCATAATGGCGGCCAGTATGAAGGGATGGACAGGTACGAAGCCAGAAAGAAAATTGTTGAAGATTTAGAGGCACTGGGCCTCTTGGTGAAGACCGAGGATCATACTCATAATGTGGGGCAATGTTATAGGTGCGGTACAACGGTAGAACCTATTACATCAAAGCAATGGTTTGTAAAAATGAAGCCGCTGGCAGAAGCTGCAATAAGGGTAGTTAAGGATGGTACCATAAAGTTTGTGCCTGATAGGTTTAGCAAGATTTATTTGAATTGGATGGAAAATGTACATGATTGGTGCATATCCAGGCAATTATGGTGGGGGCACCGTATCCCGGCCTTCTATTGTGATGAATGTGGTGAGGTAATTGTTTCAAAGGAAGATATAACCGAATGTACAAAATGCGGAGGAAAGGTTACCCAGGACCCGGATGTGCTGGATACCTGGTTTAGTTCAGCCCTATGGCCCTTTTCTACCCTTGGATGGCCGGAACAGACGGAAGACCTGAAATACTTTTATCCAACCAGTGTTTTGGTTACGGGATATGACATTATCTTTTTCTGGGTGGCAAGGATGATTTTTTCCGCCATGGAACATACGGGAAAACACCCCTTTGAATATGTGTTCATCCATGGCATTGTAAGGGATTCGCAAGGCCGTAAGATGAGCAAATCCCTTGGAAACGGTATTGATCCTTTGGATGTAATTGAAAAATACGGTGCGGATGCCCTGAGGTTTACTTTGGCAACAGGAAATTCACCGGGAAATGATATGCGTTTTTACTGGGAGAGGGTGGAAGCCAGCAGGAATTTTGCCAATAAGATTTGGAATGCTTCGAGGTTTGTGCTCATGAATCTTGAAATAGAAGAAAACAAGCTTCCGGCAACGGAGAAGCTGACAGTGGAAGACCGGTGGATTATAAGCAGGTACAATACCATTGTAAAAGAAGTTACGGAAAATCTTGAAAAATTTGAGCTGGGTATTGCGGTGCAAAAGTTATATGATTTCATATGGACCGAGTTTTGCGACTGGTATATTGAAATGGTGAAACCACGCCTGTATGACAAGCAATCCGACAGCAGGCTGGAAGCCCAATATGTGCTGACCTATGTTCTTTCCAATACCTTAAAGCTTTTACATCCGTTCATGCCTTTTATTACGGAAGAAATATGGCAGCATTTACCCCATGAAGGCGAGAGCATTATGATTTCCAACTGGCCTGAGTATCATGAGGAATATAAATTTGATAAAGAAGAAAAACAGATGGAGCTTATAATGGGGGCCATAAGGAATATTCGCAATATACGGGCTGAAATGAATGTAGCACCTTCAAAGAAGGCAAAGCTTTATGTGGTGACAGATGATATAGAAACCTTTGAAAAGGGTAAAATATTCTTTGAATGGTTAGCCTCAGCTTCTGAGGTGATTATATCCGATAATAAGATAGAAATACCTCAGAATGCTGTTACGGTGGTAGTGGAAGGAGCAGAAATATTTATTCCTTTGGATGAGCTGGTGGATCGGGAAAAGGAAATTGAAAGGCTGGAAAAGGAAAAACAAAAACTGGAGATGGAAGTCAAGAGGGTTAATGACAAGCTAAATAATCCGGGATTTATCTCCAAAGCTCCTGCCCATGTTATAGAAGCAGAAAGAGAAAAGGGCAAGAAGTATGCTGATATGCTTTCAAAGGTTATTGAGCAGTTAAACAGCTATAGAAACTAAAAAATTTGGAACGAGGGATAGGATGAACTACGAACAAGCGCTTGCCTATATACACGGCACATTGAAATTTGGCTCGAAGCTTGGTTTGGAAAATATTAGAAATCTGCTCGAATATATGGATAATCCCCATAAAAAACTTAGATATATTCATGTAGCCGGAACTAACGGAAAAGGTTCTACCACTGCTATGATTGCTTCTATTTTAAAGCAGGCAGGCTACCGGGTGGGTACCTTTATATCACCTTATATTGAGAGGTTTACGGAGCGCATCCGCATTAACGATGAGGATATCCCTCAACAGCGGCTGGCGGATATAACGACCAATGTGCGCTCAATTGTACAAAAGATGGTGGAAAAGGGGTATACCCACCCCACCGAATTTGAAATTGTAGCAGCTATAGCTTTTCAATATTTTTATGAAGAAAAGTGTGACTATGTGGTTTTGGAAGTAGGCCTGGGAGGACGTTTTGATGCTACCAATGTAATAGATACATCCCTTGTTTCTGTAATTACTTCCATTAGCATGGACCATATGGATGTTTTAGGGGATACAATTGAAAAGATAGCCTTTGAAAAAAGTGGTATTATAAAAGAAAAAGGTTTGGTTGTGGTATATCCTAATCAGCACCCTGACGCATTGCAGGTGATTAGGCGGGTGGCAGAAGAAAGGAATGCGGAAGTTACTGAAGTGGATTATTCAGATATCCACATTATTTCTGCTGAAACGGATGAAACCATATTTAATTTTAAAAATCATTATGGGCTTAAGATACATCTTTTGGGTAAGCATCAGGTTTTAAACGCAGCAACTGCCATTACTGCCATTGAACTCATAAAAAAGAAATATAATATACGCATATCTGAAAAAGATATTAAAGCAGGGTTGAGAGCAGCACGATGGCCCGGACGCTTTGAAATTATAGGAAGGTCACCTCTTTTTGTAATTGACGGTGCCCATAATGAATCGGGTGTGGACGTACTGGAGGAATGCCTGGACCAGTACTTTCCAGGTAAGAATATCACGTTGATTGCAGGTATGTTAAGGGATAAGGAATACAGTAAATGCATTAAAAAAATAGCTCCTAAAGCAAGCCTGTTTATTGCTACCTGCCCGTTAAGTGAGCGGGCGGCAAAAGCGGAGGAAATCGGGAACATTGCAAAAAAGTACTGCAATAGGGTTATAATTAAAGAGGATTTTCACGAAGCCGTAAAAGCAGGATTGGAGTTAACTAAAGAAGATGATGTTGTCTGCTGCTTTGGATCCTTATATTTAATTGGGGCTGTAAGAAAAATTTTTACTGAAGTCAGTAAATAAAGAAGGAATATTCTGTTCACTGTTGAATATTAATACTATTACCGACTGAGAGGTGAGTTTTTTTATGCTGGATGTTTGGAAAGAATTCAACAGGTTTAAAATTATAGAAGAACAGGATTTCTTTCAGGCTTCCAATTATAATATGGATCCGGAAAGATTGAAAAACGCATTAAGATTGTATAATCAAGCGGTTATAGACCTACAGATGAAAAGTGATGATATAGCAGCCATAGGATTAAAAAAGGCAATTTCTCTCCATCCTGGATTTTTAAATGCAAAGGTATTGCTGAGTTTATGTTATATATTGCGGGGACAAACCGAGCAGGCACAAGAGCTGTTAAGAGAGGTTGTTACGAGTGACGATGTAATCGTTCTTGCCCACAGGTATCTTGAAGAGATTGGTCAGCCGAAGGATAATAAAAAAAGTAAAGGTTTTAAGGAACATGTTACCCCAGTAGCCTCCAGGCCTCTCTTTTCAATAAAGGGTGTGAAAAATGTTTACTTAAAAGCCTTGGCTATTTTTATTGTAGGAGTATTGATATCTTCTTTTTTCTTCATTCATTCCCTGAATGAAATTAAAAAAAGCACGCAGGATGAGATTTTAAGCTTACAAAATACCATTCAGAACAATCAAGAAAAAATAGAGCAGTATCAGTTGGAATTGGAAAAGGCAAATGATACAATTGAAAGCATGAAAAAGCAATTGGATGATAAGGAAATAAAGGATGAGTATCTGGAAAATGTGAAGATACTTTTGGAGGTAGAGCGGCTTGCAGAAAGCAACCAACAGGAAAAAGCTGCCAGCCTATTGCTTGCTTTAAAGGATTTTTCATTCCAGGGAGTTGAAAATGAAAAGTTCCAGGCTTTGTATGAAAAGATTATACCATCAGTTGTTACCGCGACTTACAATAAAGGGTACAGTCTGTACCAGGCAGGAAAATATTCTGAAGCGTTGGCAGCCTTTGAGGAATTATTTAAGTATGATATAAAAAACAGGCAATATCAATATGCTTTATATTATGCAGGGCGGTGTAATCAATTTATGGGAGATAATGCCCGTGCTGTAAATTATTATAACCAACTTATAAACTTATTCCCTAACGGCGAGTATGTATGGCATGCAAAAAACAGAATTAATGAAATACAGCAAAGTCAGTAATTTATCTGGCGTCAAACAACAGGACCTGAGTGCTATATCTAGTTAGAGTAGCGTTCAGGTTTTTTTGACGCAAAGTAAGAGTTTTTTGTAGAAAAAAATGATGTATGTTCTTGTTTTTTGTCGCAAATAAAATAGGATTTTACAAAACAAGACTTTTTTTATGGAAGGAGATTCCAATTTAATGTAGAATATGATTAGTATATTTGAATTTCAATAATTTACCACGGTATTTTAAAAGATGGGAGGGTTATAATTGCAGGTCAGTTTTAAAACCAGAAATAAGACTTTAATTGCAGAGATTGAAGGGGAACTGGATCATCATACTTCTGTTGAAATTAAAGACAAAATAGATAAGGAGATAAATAGAAAACAGTACAAAAATTTGATTTTGGACTTTACTAAGCTTACCTTTATGGATAGTTCAGGGGTAGGGGTCATTATAGGAAGGTATAAGAATATACAAAAAAGGAATGGAAAGATGCTTATAGTGAATCCAAACCCCCAGGTTAACAGGATTATTACCATATCAGGAGTACATAAAATTGTGCCTGTTTTCAGCGACATGCAGGGTGCACTAGAAGAAATATAAGGAGGATTTAAGAATGCATGTAAATAATGAAATGAAGGTAGAATTTTTGAGCAAGTCCAGCAATGAAAGTTTTGCAAGGGTTGCTGTTGCGGCGTTTGTTTCACAAATGGACCCTACGGTTGAGGAACTTGCAGATATTAAAACAGCAGTCTCAGAAGCGGTAACCAATTCCATCATTCATGGTTACGAAAACACTATGGGATATGTAGTGGTTACCTGCAGAATAATTGGTGATACAGTAGAAATAATTGTAGAAGATAAGGGAAAAGGAATAGAAAATATTGAACTGGCTCGTCAGCCTCTCTATACCTCTCGCCCCGAATTGGAGCGTTCAGGGATGGGATTCACGGTAATGGAAACATTTATGGATGAGGTGGAAGTTGAATCGGAAGTAAATAAGGGTACCAGGGTGAGGATGATTAAAAAAATAAATGGTTCCAGGTAGAAGGGAGTAAAGAGCTGAGAGAGGTGATGATAGTGAGTCAGGGTATTGACCAGGATACGCTGGAACTTATTCGTAAGGCAAAAGCAGGGGATAAGGAAGCTCAGGATATACTGGTACAAAACAATATAGGTTTGGTATGGAGTGTGGTAAAGAGATTCCAAAACAGGGGCTACGAACTGGATGACCTGTTCCAGATTGGTTGTATTGGCTTGATAAAGGCAATCAATAAATTTGACGATACCTTCCAGGTCAAATTTTCAACCTATGCCGTACCAATGATATTGGGTGAAATAAAAAGGTTTATCCGGGATGACGGAATGATTAAAGTAAGCAGGTCACTGAAGGAAACGGCAAACAAGGCAAAGGTGGTAAAAGAAATGCTTGCCAAAAGCCTTGGAAGGGAGCCTACCATTTGCGAGATAGCAGATAAGATGCAAATTGAAGCGGAAGAGCTGGTAATGGCGATGGAAGCCGGCAGTGCGCCTGAATCCCTCTATGCAACGCTTCATGAAGGGGATAGCAGCCCTATTTTATTGATTGACCGGATAGATGAGGGTAGCGACGATGAGAGCAAGGTGATCAATAAAATTGCCATAAGGCAAATCCTGGACTCGCTGAAGCCCAGGGAAAAGCAAATTATTATACTGAGATATTTTAAAGAAAAAACCCAGACTCAGATTGCCAATATCTTAGGCATTTCGCAGGTCCAAGTTTCCAGGATTGAGAAAAAAATATTAAATGAAATGAGGAAAAAAATTAATGCGGGATGATGTTTAACGTCATTTTGGTTATTTACTCAAAGCTGGCTTCGATAAAAAGTTTTCTTTTGAGTAAGTAACTACTAACTGGCGTTATTTTTTTGCATATGAATTGCCGACTTTTCTAATAATATATTTGAGAATGGTTCATTATAAGGCATAAACCATACGCCATTATAAATTATTGAGGTGGGATAAACATGTATAAGGTTGCATTGAAGCGCTTGGTTTATCCAATTATAATACTAGGCATAACGATTGCCATAATCCTATTGCTACTGGGTGCTAAAAAGTTAAACGACAAAGTCCCCAGCAGGGGAACTTTTGTTTATACGCAAGAGTTTTATAAAATCTCATAATTGGAATTGAATAGCAAATTTATTATGGAAATAAGAGGAGAGAGCATAGATGGAGCAAGGTTTAACAAAAAAAGAATATGAAAAGTATGTTCAAAAAAAGATGCCCAAATCGCCTGTAATAAAAAATACGATTAAAGCATTTATAATTGGAGGAATTATTTGTATTGTAGGGCAAGTAGTGAGCAACTACTTTAAGGGACGCGGTATGTCGGTCGAAGAGGCAGGAGGAGCCACAGCAATTGTAATGGTTTTGCTGGGTGCTCTTTTAACAGGCTTGGATATATATGACGGTATTGCAAAACATGCGGGGGCAGGAACTATAGTACCCATTACAGGATTTGCAAATTCAATAGTATCTCCTGCAATGGAATTTAAAAGTGAAGGATATGTATTGGGAATGGCGTCAAAAATGTTTGTGATTGCAGGTCCCGTTCTGGTCTATGGAATAATTGCCTCCATTGTAGTTGGGATAATATCATTTATTGTAAAAACCTTATAGGAGGTGAAGCAAGTGACAGCGGCAAAGAGGTTGGGAAAGCAAACGGTAAAGTTTCAAAACCCACCTTCTATCTTAGCAACGGCTTCCATCGTGGGGAAAAAGGAAGGCGAAGGCCCTTTAAAGCATTATTATGACCAAATAATTGAAGATGGCTTTTGGGGAGAAAAAACCTGGGAAAAGGCGGAAACTAAATTGCTTAGGGAAACAATAATGACCGCTGTGACAAAAGCCGACCTGTCCATAAAAGATATACAATACATTTTATCAGGGGATTTATTGAATCAGTGCATAGCATCCTCATACGGAATCCGGGATATGGGGGTTCCTTTTTTTGGCCTTTATGGGGCATGTTCCACCATGGCAGAATCCCTCAGCCTTGCTTCCATCCTCATAGACGGTGGATTTGCCGATTATGTGGTAGCAGCCACTTCAAGCCATTTTTGTTCTGCCGAGCGCCAGTTTCGTTTTCCCCTTGAGTATGGTGGGCAAAGACCTCCTACTTCCCAATGGACGGTAACCGGGTCGGGAGCAGTGGTATTGTCTTCAAAGGGAAACGGGCCCTATATCACCCATATTACCACAGGCAAGATCGTTGATTTAGGGATAAAGGATGCAAATAACATGGGTGCAGCAATGGCTCCGGCCGCTGTAGATACCATTTTTACTCATTTTGAAGACACGGGCTTTGATCCTGATTATTATGACTTGATTATTACAGGGGACCTGGCATACTACGGCAAAGAAATTGCTCAGGATATGCTCCAAAGAAAAGGATGTGATATCAGCAAAATATTTACCGACTGCGGCATAGAAATATTTGATAAGGAAAAACAAGACACCCATGCGGGAGGCAGCGGATGTGGATGTTCGGCAGTGGTGCTTGCAGGTTACCTATATCATGAGCTTACCA
Source organism: Clostridiaceae bacterium (assembly GCA_012735465.1). Classification (GTDB taxonomy): domain Bacteria; phylum Bacillota; class Clostridia; order SK-Y3; family SK-Y3; genus JAAYHJ01. The sequence goes on along the minus strand of JAAYHJ010000027.1, from coordinate 41,340 downwards.
AAGGGAACTTAAACAAGATATTATTTGTAGCGACGGGAGCATTGATGAGTCCGACAAGCTCCCAGCAAGGTGAATCTATTCCTGGGATTGCACATGCTGTTACTATACAAAATGCGATGGAGTGATTAGAGTATGGAATTTATAAGAGCTTTTCTGGTAGGCGGTTCCATATGCGCTGTCGGGCAAATCCTGATTGATAAAACCAAGTTGACTCCTGCCAGGATACTGGTATTGTTTGTAACCCTTGGAGTTGTCCTGACGGCAATAGGAGTGTATGAGCCCTTGGTTAAGTTCGGAGGAGCAGGAGCTACGGTTCCAATAACAGGGTTTGGCTACTCCTTGGCCAAGGGAGCATTAAAAGAAGTAAAGGAAAAAGGGCTGTTGGGTGCTTTTATGGGGGGGATTAGCAGTACAGCAGGGGGCATTGCAGCGGCAATATTTTTTGGGTATTTAATAGCACTTATTTTTAGCCCAAAAGAGAAATAGTGGAGGTGTTCCGTGGATAAAAAAAGGGTTATACTGGTAACAGACGGGGATACGGTTGCCCAGAGTGCGGTGGAAACTGCAGCACACAATATCGGAGGAAGATGTATTTCCCTTTCTTCCGGAAACCCTACGGTACTTTCGGGAGAAGAGATAGTTGAGCAGATTAGTAAGGCGGAACATGACCCTGTTGTGGTTATGGTGGATGATTGCGGGGATTTGGGAGCAGGAAGAGGAGAAAAAGCAATGCTGACAATAATGAACAACCCTGAAATAGAAGTGCTGGGGGTTGTTGCAGTTGCATCAAATGGGAAAGAAGGAAACAGCGTAAAGGTGGACTGTTCCATTACAAAGGACGGTAAAAAAATTAATCATGCTGTGGACAAGAATGGCAATGAATTGCCTGGCCAGAAAATATATGGGGATACATTGGGCGTTTTGAGATATGCTAAAGTACCCTTGATTGTAGGTATTGGTGACCCGGGCAAGATGGATGGAAAGGATGATGTTTCAATAGGTGCACCCATAACTACCGCGGCGCTGCGTGAGATTCTTAATGCTGCATCAAATAAGGGGACAGAAATTTATGAGTAGTCTTGTAAATTTCTGTCCCCCTTGTCATGCTATGAATTTTTTTATTAATATGTTATAATATTTTTAATTTCATGATTATCAACACAGTTTTAGGTTATATAATATATAAATAATATATATAATAGGGTAAAATATTTCATTTGTAATAAACTACATTATTAGTTTAATTAAATTTTAAGGTTGGTATTTATGTTTGGGAGAGAAACGTATGTTATGTTCAAGATGTCATAAAAATATTGCTATCGTATTTGTCACGAAAATAGAGCGGGGAGAACAAAAAAATGAAGGCTTATGCCTATCCTGTGCAAAGGAATTGGGTTTAAAGCCCTTAAGCCAGTTTATAGGCCAGATGGGCATCAGTGAAGAAGAAATTGATCAGATGAATAAGGAGTTGTCAAATTATTTTTCACAAGAGTTGATGGATAATATGAGCCAGGAAGAATTGTATAACAATCCGTTTGCTTTCATGAGCAAGTTCTTCAACAAAAACAATTTTAACAGAGAAAGTCCTTCTGCTGATTCGTTGAAAGATGATAAATCAAAGAAAACAAAAGTAACAGATAAAAAGAATATGAAGAAAAGAAAAATGCTTGATAGATTTGGGATAAATTTAACCGAAAGAGCTAAAAACGGTCTTATCGATAGGGTGATAGGCAGGCAGAAAGAAATTGATCGCGTAATCCAGGTTTTAAACAGAAGGACAAAGAACAACCCTGTTTTATTGGGTGAGCCGGGTGTGGGCAAGACAGCCATAGCAGAAGGGCTTGCCCTTAGAATAGTAGAAAAGCAGGTACCTGCAAAATTATATAATTATGAAATTTATTTGCTGGATTTTACCTCCATTGTTGCAGGTACTCAATTCCGTGGTCAGTTCGAGGCCAGGTTAAAGAGTATTTTGGAGGAGGTAAAAGAAAACGGGAATATCATACTTGTAATTGATGAATTGCATAATATTGTCGGAGCTGGGGAAGCAGAAGGTGCAATGAATGCAGCAAATATTTTAAAACCTGCCCTGGCCAGAGGAGAAATACAGGTAATTGGAGCAACCACTTTTGCTGAATATCGAAAGCATATTGAAAAGGACGCGGCTTTGGAAAGGCGATTCCAGCCCATTGTAATTGATGAACCAAGTATTGAAGAAACGATCGAAATATTAAAAGGAATCCGGGAATATTATGAAAATTATCATCGTGTTAAAATCCCCGATGAAGTCATAAGGGATGCGGTTATACTGTCGGAAAGGTATATTACCGATAGATTCTTGCCGGATAAAGCCATTGATGTTATCGACGAAGCCGGTTCCAGGGCTAATTTAAAAAATACCGGACTGGTGGAATTGGTGGCTTTGAAGGAGGAACTGAAAAAGGTTCAGGAAGAAAAAGAAAATGCCGTGTCTGCTGATTCCATAATGGACTATCAGAAGGCTGCAAATTTAAAAACAAAGGAATGTATATTGTTATCAAAGATTGCAGAGCTTGAAGAAAGCACAAAGGATGTTTATCTGACAAGTGAAGATATTGCCAGTGTAATTGAAGCATGGACAAAAATACCTGTGCAAAGAATCACGGAATTAGAGTCAGAAAAGCTGCTCAATCTGGAGCAGCGCCTGCACAAGAGAATTATCGGGCAGGAAGAAGCCGTATCGGCCGTTGCCAGGGCTATAAGAAGGAATCGCGCAGGACTGAAAAGAAGGAGGAGGCCTGTTTCGTTTATCTTCGTAGGCCCTACGGGTGTTGGTAAGACGGAATTGGTTAAAGCTCTTGCCCAGGAATTGTTTGACAGCGAAGAAGCGCTGATTCGTTTGGATATGTCGGAATACATGGAAAAGCACACGGTTTCCAAGATAATAGGTGCTCCTCCCGGGTATGTGGGGTATGAGGAAGCAGGACAACTAACTGAAAAAGTTCGCAGGAAACCATATTCCGTATTGCTGTTGGACGAGATAGAAAAAGCTCATCCGGATGTTTTTAATATATTGCTTCAAATACTGGAAGACGGCAGGATTACCGACAGTCATGGAAAGACGGTTAGCTTTGAAAATACTGTTATTGTGATGACATCCAATGCAGGTTCAGATATTAAGACTGGCAATTTGGGCTTTTTAAGTGATTCAAATAAGGAAATGGAGAGCAAGACAAAGAGCATATTAAAGGAAATATTCAGGCCCGAATTTTTAAACAGGGTTGACGAGATAATAGTATTCCATCCGTTATCCAAAGCAGAAATGATAGATATAATAGGACTAATGCTAAATGAGCTTGCGGAAGAATTGAAAGAAAAAGACGTAACCCTTGAGGTTTCTGAGAATACTAAGAACCATATTTACAAGAAGGGTTATGATGAAAAATATGGTGCCAGACCTTTCCGTAGGGCTATACAGAGGATGATAGAGGACCCGTTGGCCGATTTGTTCATCAGGGGAGGATTTGGTGCAGGGGACCATATATTTGTTGATGTGGAAGACGAAGAGATAGTGTTTTATGTTAATGGAAAAAGGATTATTTGATAATTCTTTGGGCTACTGCCGGTATAATATGTGTTCCGGCAGTAGTTCTCCTGCTTAAATGTGTAGAGAAGTGAATGATAATACTAATTATGTTTCGTATGAAGGAGATAGAAAGATATTAATGCAGGAACGGTAAGATAATTTGAAATAAATATTATTTTTCGGGTTGACTTTAATATTTGTTTACGTTATACTATTCTTCGCTGGTCAGTTTTCTAAAAAAGTAAAAAAAATGTTGACAATTGAATGGTAAGCTGTTATAATATGAAACTGTCAGTTAAAAATGCTGTATATGCGGGTGTAGTTCAATGGTAGAACTTCAGCCTTCCAAGCTGACCGCGTGGGTTCGATTCCCATCACCCGCTCCATGTGCGCCTGTAGCTCAGCAGGATAGAGCAACTGCCTTCTAAGCAGTGGGTCAGGAGTTCGAATCTCTTCAGGCGCGCCAGTATGGTGGGTATAGCTCAGCTGGTTAGAGCGCCAGATTGTGGCTCTGGAGGTCATCGGTTCGAATCCGATTATCCACCCCATGTTTAGTATAAAAAATATATAAATATAAAACATATTATAAATAAAATATAAATATATATATATATTGGGATGTAGCCAAGTCGGTAAGGCACCAGACTTTGACTCTGGCATGCGTAGGTTCGAGTCCTGCCATCCCAGCCAATTTATGGGCCATTAGCTCAGTAGGCAGAGCACTTGACTTTTAATCAAGGTGTCCCGCGTTCGAATCGCGGATGGCTCACCATTAAAGACCTTCTATCAGTGGATAGAGGTTTTTTTTGTTATATGTTGGTCTTGACAGCAAAGAAGGTAACCAGTATAATAATGCATGAATTTTTGTAATCACATATTATAAAGAAAGGGCAAGGTATTTACAGGGATGAAGAGATAATCCACTTTAGAAATTCACTATATAAAATTACACATAAGACCTGGGTATTACCTTAAGTAAAGGTTTTTTTGTTGTACTTTAAAAATTTCTGGGTGGATAGTATTTTTATCGCTGTGGATATCTTTGTGACATATTTGAGTTTTAAATGATATTTGCATTTTACAATATGGGTTTTATAAAGTGATATTAAATATGTCCTCTATCTCTGTAGGTGGCGGTGTTATAATATCACATATTGTTTAATGTCTGATAAATAATGCATAAAGATTTGCGTAAAAATACTATCCTCTCGAGCACAGGGAGGATTTTTTATGTTATTAATTGAATGCAAAGATATTAAAAAGTATTTTGGTGATCGGCTGATATTGGATATAGACAGTCTAAAGATTTATTCGGAAGACAGAATAGGGGTAGTAGGTGCGAATGGAGTCGGCAAAACTACTTTAATAAATATATTAAGTAAAAGGTTGGAGCCTGACGAAGGATGGATAAAGTTGTATGGAAAGGCTGCATATATATCGCAACTGGAACCACCGGATAAAAAAATAATAAGCAGTGAAATGGCATCAAAGCTTGGTATTAAACCTGTTTGGTCTGCGAACATGAGCGGTGGAGAAAAAACGAGATTTAAGCTGGCGGGAGCTTTAGAGGATGACAGCGATATAATATTTGCAGATGAACCTACCAGCAATGTGGATATGCAAGGTATTGAGTTTATAGAGGAGCAGCTAATGAAGTACAAAGGTGCTTTTCTTATTATTTCTCACGACAGAGAGTTTTTAGATAAATTATGCAATCGGATTCTAGAAATAGAAAACGGCAAGATTAATATTTATAAGGGTAATTATAGTGATTACAAGGCACAAAAGATTCAAGAAATAGAAAGAGCTCAGTTTGAGTTTGAAGAATATGTAAAAGAAAAAAAGCGGCTTGAAAGTGTTATTAATGATACAAAACAAAAGATTAAAAGCATGAGAAAAACGCCTAAGAGGATGGGCAATTCGGAGGCAAGGCTTCATAAGATGGGCGGACAAAAGGCGAAGGCTACCCTTGATAGAGCGGTTAAAAATATTGAGAGTAGGATTGAGCATCTTGAGGTAAAGGAAAAGCCTAGAGAACAGCCTAAGATTAAACTGGATATTTTGGAATCCAGCAAGCTTCACAGCAAAATAATAATAGAAGGAAAAAATATAAATAAAGCCTTTGGTGATAAAATTATATTTCAAAATGCTTCATTTAATATTTATAATGGTGCAAAAGTAGCATTAATTGGTCCTAATGGTTGCGGGAAAAGCACTTTAATTAAGATGATAGTGGAAGGCGATGATGCTATAAGAGTTGCTAAAGGTGCAAAGATAGGGTATTTTAGCCAGGAGATGGACATTTTAAAAAAGGATGCAAGTATAATAGAAAATGTGATGGAAAGCAGCATATACCCGGAGAGCTTTGCCAGGCTATTGCTTGCCCGGCTGCTTTTTAGGGGCGATTCAATTTATAAAAAGGTTGATGTCCTAAGTGGTGGGGAAAGAGTAAAAGTCTCTTTTGCTAAGATATTGCTTTGTGATATAAATTTACTCATATTGGATGAACCTACTAATTATATGGATATCAATTCTCTTGAAGTGATAGAAGAAACGCTGCGGGAATATGATAGAACATTATTGTTTGTTTCCCATGACCGAAAATTTGTAGATGCTATTGCAAATCAAATTGCAGTAATAGAGAATAAAAAGATAAAAATGTATGTTGGGACCTTCACAGAATACTTAAGTGAAAGAAATAATTATCTAAGTAAAAATAAAGAGGAGATTCAAAAACAAATAATTATATTAAATAACCGCCTTTCAGAGGTTATAGGTAGATTATCAGTTCCATCAAAACATGATGATAGAGAAGCCTTGGATAGAGAATACCATGAAATATTGAACGAACTGCGCAAATTGAAAGATAGATAGGGCACCGAAAAGGTGCCTTTTTCTGGTTTTGATTTTTTGTAAAAATTATTGACTACGTAATATAGGGTATAGTAGTATATATATTAGTAAATTTAGAACATTAAATATAAAGTCAGTGTATACGTATTAGCAAATTTGGGAATATAATTGATATGCATAAAATTAATCATTTTAATATTTAATATAGTTAACTCAAAGTTGACCGTGTTTAACAGACATAAGACTCCACATCATAGAATTTATGGCTGATTAATGGCAATAAATAAATGAAAAGTTATTGCTTTATGCTTATCATTATAATAGCTTAACCTAAGATAAGGGGGAGCTTAAATGACCGCTGATGAAATTAAGAATTTTGAAAATTTTTTGTCCAAATCTTTTGAAGATGGAGTTTGTTACAGGGAATTAAGATTGTCCGATGATGAAGTGAAATATATTAAGGATAGATATCCAAGAATTAGTTTGGTAAAGGATACGTCCGGTGAAGAATCAGACGGTAAGGCTTGGTTTCAAGTCAGATTGCCTTTATTTAGTATAGTGTAAAGGGAGATAAGGATGAAAAACAAGGCCGTTGTTTTAGGGGCGAATTATTATATTGGTCTTAGTGTTATCCGTTGCCTGGGTGTTCATGGTATACCGGTTGTCACTGTTGATTATCAAAGAAAAGGTAGCTATGGTATTCATTCGAAGTATTGCACTGAATCATTAATAGGGCCTCATTATAAAGAAGACCCCGAGGGTCTTCTTTATTTCTTGATTGAGTATGCAAAAAAACAGAGCAGTCCTCCTGTTTTATTTCCCTGTGCCGACCCTTATGTGGAATTTGTGGATACCTATTTACCGGAATTGCGCAAATATTTTTTAATACCCCAAACAGAGCAGGGGCTTTATACGAAAGTTATGAAAAAGGGTACTTTACATGAGCTGGCAATAGCTCATCAGGTTAGAGTACCGGAAACCGTACCCATGAATGACCCGGATTTAATCAATAAGATCAGGGAGTTTATAAAGTACCCTTGTTTGGTAAAGCCCGTGGATTCGCCGGCTTTTGTATCCAGATTCAGAAAAAAAGTGTTCAAGGTATACAATGATGAAGAATTGATTGCTTCAATAAACGCGGCAAAAGAGGCAAATCTGGAGGTGGTTGTGCAAAGAATTATACCCGGCTTTGACGACCACATGTATACCTTTGATGCTTATCTGAATCAAGATGCTAAGGTGACCCATTGGGTTACCTGTCAAAAGCTGCGCCAATATCCCATTAATTTTGGTGCGTCCGTTTATACCCAGCAAAAATATGTTCCGGAATTGTTTGATATAGGTGCAAGATTCTTAGAATCCATAGGGTATAAGGGATTTGCAGAAATTGAATTTAAGAAGGATGCCCAAACGGGGCAGTACTATTTAATTGAAATAAATGTGCGGACCACCAATCTAAACAGCTTATTATATAAGGCAGGGATTAACATGCCCTATGTGGCTTACCGGGAATTGACCGGCCAGCCGTTGGAGCCAAAAGCAATTACATATGACACGAACCTGGTGTTTTGGTATGCTTTTGAAGATTTTTTGGCTGTCAGGGATTACATTAAAACGAAACAATTAACTGTACAACAGGTTTTTTTATCTTATTTTAGACCTAAAGCCTATGCTATTTGGGACTGGAAGGATTTAAAACCGGCGTTTGCTTTTTTATATAAAATACTGGGACAGGCACTGGGAAAGGTTTTTAAAGGACGACGCCAAGAAGTTAAAAACACCAGGGATTAATGATGGAAGGAGAAACAAATGATTACATTATATGAGTTGCTAGAATCCATACATGTTCTGGAGACCCGCAATTTAAAAAATATGGATATAACCGGTATAGCATATAATTCAAAAAAAGTCACTCAAGGGAATGTATTTGTTTGCATAAAGGGATATAAAACCGATGGACATAAATATATACCGGATGCAATAAAAAACGGTGCAATAGCAGCAGTTGTTGAAGATTTTCAGGAAGGCTGGGATATACCTCAGATACGGGTAGCAAACAGTCGGGAGGCATTGGCTGCTTTAGGTGATAAATTTTACGGGAGTCCTTCTAAAGATATGAAGATAATAGGTATTACGGCTTCGAACGGGAAAACCACCACTTCCTTTATGACGAATGCTATTTTGAGGAACAATGGATTTAAAACGGGACTTATAGGTACCGTAAAAGTGGAATTTGGTGATTATTCCGAGCCTTCTATGTTAACGACTCCGGAATCCCTGGACCTACATCGCTATTTTTACCAAATGAAAGCTCATAATGTATCCCATGTGTGTATGGAGGTTTCTTCCGCAGCTTTGGAACTTAACAGGGTCGGAAACGTGGATTTTGACATTGTTGCCCTTAACAATATCAGCAGGGAACATATAGATTTTCACGGGTCCTTTGAAAAATATTTCAACAGTAAGGCGAGTTTAATTCGAAATGCGGAGCCCCACCAATGGGCCATACTTAATTTGGATTGTCCTTATTCGGCATCTTTGGTAAATCAGACAAGAGCAAAGGTATTAACTTATGGCATTAAAAATGAAAATGGGGATTTATGGTGTAAGGATATTGATTTGTCAACGGGCAGGGCAAAATTCACGGTAAGCATCAGAAAAACATTTAAATTGGATGATAATATAATATATACTCCCGAGGAATTTGACATAGAGCTTCGCACGCCCGGTTTTCATTCGGTATATAATGCAATGGTAGCAATTATGGTGGGACTGCTGTGCGGTGTACCTGTTCCTGCCATACAAAAAACCCTGCGTACTTTTACCGGCGTGGAAAGGCGTTTTGAAATAGTTTTTGAAGACGATTTTAAAATTATTGATGACCATTTTGCCAACAGCGGGAATATAGATGTAACCTTAAAAACCCTTGAGATGATGGACTATAAAAATTTAAAACTGGTATATGCTATAAGAGGAAGCCGGGGAGTAACCGTTAACAGGGAAAATGCGGAAGTAATTGCATCCTGGGCGCCAAAGCTTCACCTGAAAGAAATCATTGCAACTTTAAGTCGGTCCCATGTCACGGATAAGGATGTGGTGCAGGACGAGGAAATAGAAGCTTTTCAAGAGGTTATGAGGGATGCAGGAATAAAAGTATATTTGTACGAAGAATTGCCCGATGCCATAGCTCATGCTTTATCAACTGTTGAAAAAGGAGATGTTATGCTTTTAGCGGGCTGCCAGGGAATGGATTGCGGAGCAAGAATTGCCTTGGAACAATTGAGTAAATTGAGACCCTCCATGGATAAAGAGAGGCTGTTTGAACCTCTTGTAAAAAGAATAGCAGGTATGAATAATTAAAGGGTGTTGAGGTTCAAAGGAGGGATGCGAATGAATGATAAGGTTATAGGTATTATTGGTGGTATGGGACCTCAGGCCACGGCAGATTTTTATATGAATTTGATTAAAAAGACAAATGCCAAAAGGGACCAGGATCATTTTCGTGTGATCATCGACAGCAATGTTAAAATTCCCGATCGCACGGAAGCTATTTTACATAATGGTGAAAGCCCTGTAAAAGCTATGGTGGAAACAGCTAAAAATTTGGAGATGTTGGGTGTTGATGTGGGTTGCATACCTTGCATGACAGCCCATTATTTTATAAAAGATATAGAAAGGGAAGTTTCTTACCCGATAATCAATGCTTTTGTAGAAGTAAAAAAGCACATTTGTGAGTTCTATCCTAAAATAAAAAATATTGGGGTTTTGGCTACCACGGGTACCATTAAAACCGGTTTGTTTGAGAAATACTTAATAAATGCAAATGTTATTTATCCAAAAGATGCCACTCAAAAGGAAAAAGTGATGGAGGCAATTTATGGAAGTGAAGGGATAAAGAGCGGTGTGACGGAAGGAAAACCCGTTCAACTGCTGGAGGAAGCAGCCAATGAATTGATTGATAAAGGAGCAGAGCTCATAATCTTAGGATGTACTGAAATTGGGCTTGTATTAAAACATGAATACATGGGCATTCCGTTAATTGATCCGATGGAAATAGTAATAGACACTCTTATTACGGGATAAAATAAAGGGACAGCTTAATCACTGTTCCTTTATTTTGCTCACATGAATTTTTCTATTAATCTCACCGTAAAGTCCCGTGTAACATGGTTTTTGTCAAAGGCAGGGTTATATTCCACTATGTCTACAGAGCTTAGTAAATTGCTTTTAATAAAGAAATCAAAGATATAATCCGCTTGCTCAAGGGTTATCCCGTCTTCTACCGGATTGCTTACTCCGGGCAGCAAATCGGGGTTTATAACGTCAAGGTCAAAGCTTAAATGAATCTTGTTTATTTTTGAAGTAAGATAGTTAACTGCTTTTTCCAACTCCCGGGTAAAACCGTTATTCAATATGTCTTTATGATAAAATACTTTCACACCCAATTGTTCAATGAATAATTTTTCTCTGTAATCAAAATTTCTTGCTCCGAATATAACCACGTTTTGAGTTTTTATTTTTGGGCCTTTGTAAAATATATTTACTAATTTCTCATGGCCATAACCTTGCAATGCAGCCAAAGGCATGCCGTGTATGTTTCCGGTTACGGTTGTTTCGTGGGTGTTCATATCCCCGTGAGCATCAACCCATATAACGCCTATATCCATTTCTTTTGCAACTCCGGATATGCTTCCCATGGAAATGCTGTGGTCCCCGCCTATGGAAACAGGAATATAATTATTTACAACTGCTTCATTTACTTTTTTTGCAAGAGAAATACAATTTGCAGTTATGGAATTTATGTATTTTATGTATTTTTCATCAAAATCTTCTTCTGCATTAACCACGTCAATCTTTTCTATGATGTCATGATTTTTTTTCTTAAGTTCTTTTTTTAGTTCATCAATTCCAAAGTTTAAACCTATTGAATCTGCTCCGTAATGCATTGGTAGTCCAAAAAATTTATATTTCATTTAACTTATCCTTTCATACATTAATTAAAAAAATTAAAAATAAAGAGCAGCAGAATTTATTAATTCTGCCGTCCATAAATTGCTCGTCCTTTTATATTTATCAAACGTCCTTTATATTTTATCACCGGGTAAAATTTTTTGCAATAAAAAATATAACTGGCATATTTCCATATTTGTAAAATAATTGTTTTACCATGCATTGCGTTATATGCTAAAATAAATGTAATAATTATGTATTTTCAAATATACGAATGTGGGAGTTGCAAGGTATGAGTTTGAGGTTTATATACGGCAGGTCGGGAAGTGGTAAAACCTATTTCTGCTTAAACGAAATTAAGTCCAGAATAAAGGAGAATGCTGCAAGGCCGCTTATATTGCTTGTTCCGGAACAGTTTACTTTCCAGGCGGAACGAAATCTTATATCCGTTTTAGGGACAGGAGGCATATTAAAGACAGAAGTTTTGAGCTTTAGGCGTTTGGCCTTTAGGATTTTCAATGAAGCAGGGGGCATAACATATCCCCATATACATCCTGCGGGCAAATGCATGGTTCTGTACAGGATTTTGGATAAAATGAAAGACAGTTTACAGGTACTATCAAAGCCTGCCAAAGGCCAGGGTTTTGTCAATACTTTGTCCATTTTGATAACCGAGTTTAAAAGGTATAATATTACTCCTGAAGTGCTTGAATCGGTTTGTAATGGTATTAAGCAGGACGATTTTCTAAAGGCTAAGATTGCGGAGCTCAACTTAATTTATTCTGCCTTTGAGAAAACCATAAAAGAAAGATACAGGGATGCGGATGATGATATAACCGTGGCTTCGGAAAAGATGGGTTCAGTTTCCCTGTATGACGGCGCCGAAATATGGATTGATGGCTTTGACGGGTTTACACCCCAGGAGTACAAAATGATTGCATGCCTGCTGCAAAAGGCGGAAAGGGTGAATATAACCTTATGTACCGATTGCCTTGAAGAAGAGGGTTTTTACGGGGGTGTGGATATTTTTTCACCGGTAAAAAATACCTATAAAAAAATACTTAATATAGCCAGGGAAATGGGAATCCCAAGGGAGCCCGTTGTACATATGGATGAAAAGCCGTTGTTCCGTTTTAGTAAAAGCAGGGAGCTTTCTCACCTTGAAAGCTTTTTGTATTCTTATCCATATAAAAAATACGAAGAAAAGACAAAGGATATATGCCTATTTTCATCCAGTAATATCTTTTTGGAAGTTGAAGCTGCTGCAAGGGATATTATACGTTTATGCAGGGAAAAGAATATGAGATACAGGGATATTGCTGTTGTGACCGGAAACCTTAATGAATATCAAAAACTGGTTGAAGTTATTTTTACCGAGTATGGAATCCCATACTTTATTGATGCAAAGGTTGAAATTACAAACCATCCCCTGGTTCGTTTAATCCTATCCATGCTGGATATTTTTATTGAAAACTGGTCTTATGAGTCGGTGTTCCGCTATCTTAAAACCGGGATGACCGGCATAGCCCAGGAAAGGATAGACCAACTGGAAAACTATGTTTTGGCTTGCGGGATAAAGGGCAGTCAATGGACCGATGAACAAGAATGGAAAATGAAGCCCGGTCTTGTTCCGGATGAAAAAAGGCCGGAAGAACAGGAGGAAATGCTTAAAGCTATAAACGAAACCCGGGCCTTGGTTGTGAGTCCTTTGCTTAAATTCAGGCAAAAAACAAAAGGAAGAAAAAAGGCGTCCGAGTTTTGCGAAAGCCTTTATGATTTCCTTTGTGAGCTTGAAGTGTCTGAAAAGATTGAAAAAAGCATTGATGCCTTTAAAAAAAGCGGTAATTTGAATCTGGCAAATGAATATTCCCAGGTGTGGAATATTGTAATGGAGCTCTTTGACCAAATCGTGGAGGTCATGGGGGATGAAACCTTTGGAATTGAACGCTTTACCAATGTATTGAAGATAGGAATAAATGAGTATAAGATAGGTCTTATTCCTGCTTCTTTAGACCAAGTATTGGTTGGAAACCTGGAAAGGTCCAAAAGCCATGAAGTAAAAGCACTTTTAATACTGGGTGCCAATGACGGAGTATTTCCTTCTGCAAAGCTGGAAGAAGGTATTCTTTCGGACCAGGACAGGGCAATACTGGCCGGTGCAGGGGTAGAATTAGCCAGTGATACTAAGACAAAGGCTTTTGATGAGCAGTATCTTGTATATAGGGCATTGACCACTGCCGGAAATTATTTAAGGATAAGCTGGCCTATTGCAAACAGTGAAGGCGGAACCTGTTATCCTTCCATGGTAATATCACGGCTGCGCAAGATTTTTCCCAATATAACCGAAACCAGCAATATTATCAGCACCGGTTCACCGGATGAGGATATGGAACTCATATCCTGCAAAACTCCATCTTTTAAACATATGATTACCGCTTTGCGCCAAAAGGCCGATGGAAAAGAGATTAATACCCTTTGGCAGGAGGTGTACCATTGGTACAGCCAACAGGAAGAATGGAAACAAAAATGCAGTTTGGTCCGTTCAGCTTTTCAATATAAGAATATTGCCCAGCCGGTAAGCAGGAATAAAATTGCTGCCCTTTATGGCAGCCCTGTTATATTAAGCGTGTCCAGGCTGGAAAAATATACTTCCTGTCCTTTTGCTTATTATGTGCAATACGGGCTTGGTGCAAAGGAACGAAAGATATATCGTTTGACACCTCCCGATGTGGGCACTTTTATACATATGGCTATTGAAAGTTTTTCAAGGCTTGTTTCAGAAGAAAACATATCCTGGAGGGATTTTGACCGGGAATGGTGCGAAGAAAAGGTTTCACAAATTGTGGAGGAGATGCTCCGGAGGATGCAGGGTTCGGCAATTGTAGCTTCGAAAAGATATACCGTTCTTACTAAAAGGCTAAAAAGGGTGATAACAAGGGCGGTTTGGCTCATAGCCGAGCATATACGAAGGAGTAGTTTTGAGCCGGTAGAATACGAAGTAGGCTTTGGAGATGAGGGAAAATACCCGCCTATTATAATTGAGCTTGATTCGGGAGAACAAATAAAGCTTACGGGAAGAATTGACAGGGTGGATGCCCTTGAAACCGAAAGCGGAACCTATTTGAGAATTGTGGACTATAAATCGGGAAGCAAGGATTTTAAGCTGTCAGACGTGTTTTACGGCCTGCAGGTTCAGCTTGTCACCTATTTGGATGCCCTTTGGGGGGAAGAAAAAGAGAAATATTTACCCGGCGGTATGTTTTATTTTAAGGTGGATGACCCAATTGTAAAGGCTGATGGCAGGATAACTGAAAAAGAGGTTGAGCAGGCTATAATGAGGCAGCTTAAGATGAGAGGGCTTTTGCTTGCAGATGTAAAGCTTATAAGGGAAATGGATAAAACCATCGAAAAAAATTCTCTAATAATACCTGCAACCATCAAAAAGGACGGGTCATTGGGAAAGAACAGCTCCGTTGCTACAATGGAGCAGTTTAAGCTGCTTCGCGGGTATGTAAGAAAACTATTAAAAGACTTGTGTACGGAAATCATGAAGGGAAATGTGTCCATACAGCCTTATAAGAAGGATGATATTAACTCCTGCGAATATTGTAATTTCTTGCCTATTTGCCAGTTTGACACGATAATGAAAGAAAACTCCTTTAAGATTCTCAATGATAAAAATGATGATGAGGTATGGGAATTAATGCAAGAGAGGGGGGAAGGCAATGCCTGATACCAAGTGGACAAAAGAACAACAGGATGCAATAGACAGCAGAGGAGGTAACCTGTTGGTTGCGGCAGCGGCAGGAGCAGGAAAAACTGCCGTTTTGGTGGAAAGAATCCTACGCATGATAACCGATGCGGATAATCCTATAGATATTGATCAACTGCTGGTGGTAACCTTTACAAATGCTGCAGCCACGGAGATGAAGGAAAGAATTGGACAGGCCATCTCGGCAATATTGGAAAGAAACCCTAATGACGGCAACATCCAAAGGCAATTAATACTGTTGAGCAAAGCAAGCATTACCACTGTCCACTCCTTTTGCCTGGATGTTATTAGAAGCAATTTGGAAAGCATAGATATAGACCCGGGTTTCAGAATTGCTGACGATACCGAAAGCACTCTTATGAAGCTGGAAGCTTTGGACGAGCTTTTTGAACAGCAATATGAAGAGGAGCAGGAAGACTTTTTTGAGCTGTTGGAGTGTTATGGGGACAACAGGGATGACCAGGAGCTACAAAATATGGTGCTTGACGTTTATAACTTTATCCAAAGCAGCCCATGGCCGGAAGAGTGGTTGGAAGAAAACACCAACAAGTTTGATATTCCTGAAGGGCTGGACTTTTCAGAAACCGTATGGGGCAAAATACTGATTGACACTATCAGGATTGAGTTGGAAGGCCTGAAAGAAATAATGGTTCGTGCTTTGGACATGTTAAAGGATGCTTCAGGGCTGGAAGAATACCGGCCGATATTCAGGAAGGATATTTCGAATTTTGATTCCATACTGAAGATTCTTGATGATAAGGGTGAAAAGCTGTGGGACAGGCTTTTTGATGCATTAAAAAGTATAAAATTTGCGGCTCTTCCAAGAAAAATAGGTGCAGATGCTGATTTGGCCAAAAAAGATGTTGTTCAAAAAATCAGGAATAATGTAAAAGAAGAGATAAAAAAAATCTGCAATAAATTTGTTGCGGCCAATTCAGAGGATATCGTGAACGACTTAAAGCTGATGCAGCCAAAAATAAAATGCCTGGTACGCCTTGTAAAGGAATTTTCCAAAAAATATGAAGAAAAGAAGAGCCGTAAATCGGTGGTGGATTTTAACGATCTGGAGCATCTTTGCCTTAAGATTTTATCGGAAAAGGGAGAAGACGGCAAACTAAAGCCTTCACCAATAGCCCTGAGGTACAGGGAACGCTTTGCAGAGATACTGGTGGACGAATATCAGGACAGCAATATGGTTCAGGAAATTATAATAAGTATGATTTCCAAAACGGATGCCAATAATCCCAATGTATTTATGGTAGGGGATGTAAAGCAAAGCATATATAGATTCAGGCAGGCGCGGCCTGAATTGTTCCTGGAAAAATACAATACCTATTTGCCACAAAAGGGAAGCCTTTTCAGGAAGATACTCTTATTTAAAAATTTCAGAAGCCGTAAGGAAGTGGTGGATGCCGTCAATTTTATATTTAAGCAAATCATGTCCGTTACTGTGGGTGAATTGGATTATGATGATGGGGAAGCCTTAAACCCGGGAGCGGTCTTTTTACAAAGTGATATGCGCGACAAGGTTATAGGGGGAGAGGTAGAATTCCATCTTATTGAAACCGATGCGGCAGAGGTACCTGACCTTGAGGAAAAGGAAGAAGAGACGGGGGCAGAAGAAGAGGAGATACTTGATAATATACAGTGTGAAGCAAGGCTGGTTGGGCGGAGAATACTTGAATTGATGAAGCCCGATGAAGAGGGAAGGTATTTTTGTGTTTTTGACAATGATAAGAAGGAGTATCGTAAGGTTGAGTTTCGGGATATTGTTATACTGCTGCGGACTTCAAAAAACTGGTCGGATGTTTTTGTAAATGAACTGTCCCAGATGGGGATCCCTTCTTTTGCTGATACCGGTACCGGCTTTTTTAAGACGGTGGAAGTGCAGGTTATGTTATCACTGTTACAGATTATTGATAACCCATTGCAGGATATACCTTTGCTTGCGGTGCTGCGTTCTCCCATTGTTGGTTTTACAACGGATGAACTGGCGGAGCTGAGGCTGGTCCAAAAAAAGGGATTGCTTTTTGATGCACTTAAAAAACTGGCCCAGAGCGGCCAGGGGGATATTAATAAAAAAGCAATAGAGTTTCTTGAAAACCTGCAAAAATGGAGGGATATGTCTTTGTACATGTCCACCGACCAGCTTATATGGCAGCTGTATAATGATACGGGGTATTATAGCATGGTGGGGGCAATGCCGGCAGGACCACAAAGGCAGGCAAACTTAAGGATTTTATTTGAACGGGCAAGGCAGTTTGAAGAAACCAGTTATAAAGGCCTTTTTAATTTTATACGCTTTATTGATAAGCTAAAGAGCAGCAAGGGAGATATGGGAAGTGCTAAAATTTTAAGCGAAAATGATAACGTGGTGCGGATTATGAGCATCCATAAAAGCAAGGGACTGGAGTTCCCGGTGGTGATACTTGCCGGTTGCGGTAAACAGTTTAATTTTAAGGATATGAAAAAAAGTATATTATTGCATCAGGACTTGGGTTTTGGTCCGAAGGTAGTGGACCATAAGCTGAGGCTGTCCTGGCCTTCTGCAGCCAGGCAGGCAATAATGCAGAAGATAAAAGCCGAAACCCTGTCAGAGGAAATGAGGATACTTTATGTTGCTTTAACAAGGGCAAAGGAAAAATTTATTATTACAGGACATGTAAATAACCTGCCCAAAGAAGCAGCCAGATGGTCTGCCAATGCAAGTGTGAAGGAAGACAAGTTCCCGGCATATGAAATGTTAAAAAGCAGGAGCTACCTTGACTGGATTGTACCTGCCCTTATAAGGCATAAAAGGTGCAGCGGCTTGAGGGATAATCCTTTGTTTGGAAGTGAATTCAAAGGTTTACTCATTGATGACCCGTCCCTGTGGGATATAAGGATATGGAGCAAAAACGCCGTTTCAAATGAAAATATTGCTGAGGAGCACAGGGAAAACGATTTCCTTAAATGGCTGGATGAATTGGAGAAAAAAGGGGAAGATGAGCTTTCAGAATTTGCAGAAGAAATATCCAAGAGATTAAGCTGGGACTATTCCTTTGATAAAGTAACTAGGGTGCCGGCAAAGGTTTCGGTTACCGAGTTAAAGAGGCGGTTTGATGCGGAAATGGCTGAAGAAGCAGGAGCTTTTATTGAGTACCAACCGGCTCTCATTAAAAAGCCCTTGTTCCTCCAGGAAAAAAGGGGCTTAAGTGCTGCTGAAGCGGGAACCGCAATGCACTGCATAATGCAGCACCTGGATTATGGGTGTGAGGATATTGAAGCTCAGGTAAGAGCTATGATAGAAAAGGATCTGATAACCGAACAACAGGCAAAAAGTGTGGATATGGCAAAGATACGGGGCTTTTTGCAGTCGCCCCTGGGTAAAAGGATGCTTAAAGCGGAAAAAATTTATCGTGAAGTACCCTTCAACATAGAAATTCCCTGCCATGAACTTTACAAGGACATGGAGGACGGGATGTGCGGCGAAGAAACCGTGTTGCTGCAGGGGATCATTGACTGCTTTTTTGAAGAAGCGGACGGGATTGTATTGATTGATTATAAAAGCGATTATATGCCTGAAGGCGGAGCTGACAGGATTAGGGAAAGATATAAGATCCAGATAAATTATTATGCCATGGCTTTGGAAAAGCTTACGGGTAAAAAGGTTAAGGAAAAGTACATCTATCTTTTTGACAACGGAGAAATATTAAATATGTAGATGAAAAAATAGAAGTGGTGAGTTTAATGGAATATATCACTGGAGTTGTTGAACGAATTACATTTGTAAATGAAGAAAATGGCTTTAGCGTTATTAAAATAAGATGCAAGGGCTTTCCTGAGCTTGTAACCGTTGTGGGTAATCTTGCAGCGGTCAATGTGGGTGCGGTGCTGCGCCTTAAGGGTTCATGGAAGTACGATACCAAGTATGGGAAGCAGTTTAATGCAATAGACTATAGGGAATCGGTTCCGGCTACCATTGCAGGGATTGAAAAGTATTTGGGCAGCGGGCTAATAAAAGGGATAGGGCCCGTTTATGCCCGGAGAATAGTCAGGCGTTTTAAAGAAGACACTTTAAGGATTATTGAGGAGGATACGGATCGTCTTATGGATGTGGAAGGAATAGGTAAGAAAAGATTGGACATGATTAAAAAAGCATGGCAGGAACAAAAGGAGATAAAGAATGTTATGTTGTTCCTCCAAAGCAATGGGGTTTCCACCGCTTATGCCATAAAGATTTACAAGGCTTATGGTAATGAAAGCATTAATATTGTCAAAAGCAATCCATACCGACTGGCAGATGATATATGGGGCATTGGTTTTAAGACAGCGGATAAAATTGCACAGCAGCTTGGATTCGAAAAAAAATCCTTTGAACGCTGCCGGGCGGGTATTATTTATGTGTTAAACGAGCTTTCCAACAGCGGCCATTGCTATGCTTTACGGGAACAGTTGATTTCTGAAGCGGTAAAAATGCTTGAAATAGAAGAAGATATGATTAACGATACCATTGACAGGATGATAGAAGAAAAATCGGTGATAGCGGATGAAAAGGACGCCATTTACCTCCCGGCTTTTTATTATAGTGAAACGGGGACGGCAAAACGGATACGGGAAATTGTATCTGGGCAGACCTGGATTATTCCTATAAATATAGATAAATTGATTCATGAAATAGAGAGGGAACATAATATTAAATATGATCAAGTGCAGATTGATGCAATACGTACTGCTGTAATGTCTAAGTTCATGGTATTGACCGGCGGACCGGGTACGGGTAAAACCACCACCACCCTTGCCATTATAAGGGCGTTTCAAAAGATGGGTAAAAAGGTGCTGTTGGCTGCACCTACCGGACGGGCGGCAAAAAGGATGTCCGAAGCTACCGGTATGGAGGCAAAGACCATACATCGTTTGCTCGAGTATAGGCCTCCTGAGGGATACCAGAAAAATGCGGATAATCCCCTGAAATGCGATGTGCTCATTATTGATGAGACTTCCATGGTGGATATAATTTTAATGTATAATCTTTTGAAAGCCGTAACCAATGAAACAGTGGTGATTTTGGTGGGGGATGTGGACCAGCTGCCTTCGGTCGGCGCAGGCAATGTGCTGAAAGATATTATAGATTCGGGGTATGTGAAAGTAATATGCCTGACCAGGATTTTCAGGCAGGCCCTGGGCAGTGCAATAATAACAAATGCCCACCGCATTAACAAGGGTTATATGCCAAACCTTAAGACCGGGCGGGAGAGTGATTTTTTCTTTATAGAAGAAGAAGACCCGAAAAAAGTAGTGGAAACCATAAAAGAACTTTGCAGCAAAAGACTACCCCGCTACTATGGGGTTGATCCGATTAATGATATACAGGTGCTATGCCCCATGCAAAGGGGGGAAACAGGAGCACAAAATATGAATGCTGTGCTGCAGGATGCTTTAAATCCTACCAACATTAGCTTGAAGTATGGCGGAATTGAATACAGGTTAAATGACAAGGTAATGCAGATAAAAAATAATTATGAAAAAAATGTATTTAACGGGGACATAGGGACCATTGTAAAAATTGACATGGAAGATAAAAACTTAGTGCTTTGTTTTGATGGGAATTATGTTAATTACGATGTTACAGAATTGGATGAAGTGGTGTTGGCTTATGCTATTACGGTTCATAAAAGCCAGGGAAGTGAATACAAGATAGTGGTTGCGCCCTTTACCATGCAGCATTATCTTATGCTGCAGAGAAATTTATTATATACTTGTGTAACCCGTGCCAAGGAAGTGTTTGTATTGGTGGGAACAAAGAAAGCCGTGGGAATTGCCGTATCAAATAATAAGATTCAACAGCGCAATACCATGCTGGCTGAAAGATTGAAAGGCTAGAAAATTCATGTAATTTTCATGCGGTTCATTGACCTAATTGTAAAATTATGATAATATAAGCATGTACATATTATTCAAATTATATAAAAAAATTGTACAAAATTTTACTTACTTCATCTCTTTTCATTTTATTTGATATTTTTTGATATCATTTTAAAACAATGTAAAAATTAAAATTAACGAGGGGGTAGTGTAGGGTGAGTAAAAAAGCAATATCATTGTTACTGGTCATGGTCATGTCAGTGGGAATGTTTATGAGTATACCCGTTGTATCCGCATCCGCTGAAGATGAGGTAATACCTGGCTTGATTGCATGGTACAAATTTGACGAAACGGGAGGAACCATAGCTTATGACTCTTCCGGGAAAGGAAATAATGCATACTATAGAAACGGTGCAGCAACCACAGAAGGTAAAATAGGTAACGCTGTTAATATGACTGGCGGCAGTAGTGACAGTAATGCTCCGTACGTAGAATTGCCGCAGGGTATAATGAAAGATGTGGAAGACTTCACAATTGCCACCTGGGTTAAAGTCGACACCAACAGTACATGGGCAAGAATATTTGACTTTGGGTCAAATACCACCGAGTATATGTTCCTGTCTCCTTATGCAGGAAATAATCCAAGGTTCAGGTATGCCATTACCGTTGGAAGCAATGGTGCAGAGCAAATAACTGGAAGAAACGCAGGTTTGGGGACTGGTGAGTGGAAGCATGTTGCCGTTACCCAATCCGGTAACACGGTAAAATTATACGAAAATGGCGTACAGGTTGCAGTAAACAACAATGTTACCCTTAGACCTCGTGATCTTGGGGAAACAACTAAAAACTTTATCGGTAGGTCCCAATGGCCAGATCCCTATTTGGACGGTTTAATTGATGATTTCCGCATTTATAACAGAGCCTTGGGCGAATCGGAAATCATGGCATTGTATAAAATGGAGGATTATGTTATAGAAGAAATTTCACCTGTAGATATTGTAATCTTTGAAAAAGATGCTCCCAAGTTACCTGGTTTTGTAACGGTTAAATTTAATGATGGCTCCACCGGGGAAGTAGGTGTTGTCTGGGATCCAATTGATCCGCAGCAGTACGATAAAGAAGGTAGTTTTACCGTATATGGAACGGTAGCCGGTACGGATAAAAAGGCCGTGGCAAACATAACCGTATTAAAACTGAAAATTGAAAGCATTGATCCTGTGGAAGTTTTTACCGAGTTATATATTTTACCTGAGCTGCCTGAAAAGGTAAAGGTAAGGTATAATAACGGAACCGAAAGCCTGGTAGACGTGGTTTGGGACGTGATTGACTATGAAAAACTTAAAAAGGTTGAACCCTTCACGGTTGAAGGAACGGTGGAAGGAACGGATATAAAGGCAGTGGCAAATGTAACTGTATTTGACGTTTTTGAACCTTATACGGTAGAGGTTATTCCTAACATTGACAGCCTGAAGCCTGGAGTTACGTTTGATGCAAAAGTTTACGTAACCAACAAGAGCGGAAATGATGCTTCCGTTATTGCCATTGTTGCATTATATGACAGCTATAACAGAATGATTAACGTATCATATATATCAAAAGAAATTGCATTGGGTGCTACAGAAAGATTAAATGCAGGATTTAAGCTTCCGTCCGATGTCACTGACCATAGGGTTAGAGTATTAGTATGGGATGGTACAACAATAGATGACAGTAAAATGCAGCCCTTGTCCGAGGTATTTGAAATAGATACAACTCCATCGAATATAGTGGCAAAGATAAAAGAAGTTAGGGACAGCCTGTATATACATAATCAGTACGATATACGCGGCAACATTACATTGCCCACAAGCAAAGACGGGGTAAAAATTGTATGGAAAGCTGTACCGGAAGGTATTATAACCACAGAAGACATACCCAATGAAGGTTATGACCCGACACCTGCCGGTGTTGTAACGAGAGGCGATAAAGATCAATATGTTAAATTAAAAGCAACACTGTACATCCCGGGGTACAAGCCAAAGTTTACAAGAGAGTTTAACGTAAGAGTAAGAGCTAAATATGAAATGCCTCCATTGACAGGATACTTATATGCAGGTTTCCAAAGAATAGCAGGCAGGGAAGAAGTTCAGAAAATCCACTTTGGTATAAGCGATGATGCTCTGTGGTGGTATGATTTGAATAATGCTAATCCTACAATAGAATCCACCATGGGTACAAAGGGATTGCGCGACCCGTATATCATCCGTTCACCGGAAGGCGATAAATTCTATCTGATGGCCACGGACCTGGATGCCAGGGCTGGTAATTGGAATGAATATGCAACCCAGGGAAGCGATTCGATCATGATTTGGGAATCCAATGACCTGATTAACTGGTCCGAGCAGAGAATGGTTAAGATTGCACCGGAAGGTGCCGGATGTACCTGGGCTCCTGAAGCAATTTATGATGAAAAGACAGGAGAATATCTTGTATACTGGTCTGCACACATGCTTGCAGAAGGAAAGAAGAGCGTTTATATTGCAAAGACAAGGGATTTCATTACGTTTACTGAGCCGCAACTGTTTGTACCTGCCTTTAGAGCAAACACCGGTGTTATAGACACAACCATGATTAAAGCAGGGGATACTTATTACAGGGTAAGTAAGGATGAATATAATAACAGCATATTTATACAGACGGCTCCCCAGATTCTCCACACAGAATGGTCCGATAGAGTGTACATTAACGGTTTATCCGGCGGTTATGAAGGACCGGGATTGTTCAAGTTTAACGGTGAGGATAAATGGGGCCTGATGGTTGATGAATATGCTGCAGGACAGAGAAGAGGATTTATACCGCTGTATACTTATGATATCAGCAGCTTACAATTCCAGTTCCCTGCAGCAGGTACATACAGAATGCCGTCAGGTGCGACCCATGGAGTTATTTTCCCAATCACTGAAGCAGAAAAGCAGGCATTAATTGCAAAATGGGGAAAATCCGATCCTATCGATAAATAATTAAGCCATGTAAAAAAATGACACCGTACAAATGCGGTGTCATTTTTTTACTTTAAACAAGTATAATTATCCCAAAATTGCCTTAAGGTCTTCCTGCGGAGTGCTGATGGGTTTTAATCCAAATTTTTCAACCAGTACGTTTAATACATTGGACGAAAGGAAAGCAGGCAAAGACGGACCAATATAAATATTCTTGATACCTAAAGCAAGCAATGTAAGAAGAATACATACAGCTTTTTGCTCGTACCAGGAAAGAACCAATGTTAACGGGAGTTCGTTTACATTGCAGTCAAAAGCTTTTGCAAGGGCAAGGGCAACCTGGATAGCTGAATAGGCATCATTGCACTGGCCCATGTCCATGATGCGCGGGAGTCCGCCTATTTCACCAATGTTAAGGTCATTAAAGCGATATTTTCCGCAGGCCAGGGTAAGTATAATGGTATCCTTTGGAGCGCTTTTAACAAATTCCGTATAATAGTTTCGCCCGGGTTTTGCACCGTCGCATCCGCCTACCAGGAAGAAGTGCCTTATTGCCCCTGATTTTACAGCATCAATTACTTTATCGGCAACACTGAGTACCGTATTCCTGGCAAATCCTGTCATGAGTTCTGAACCATCGTTAATCCCCGTAAAATGATCGTCTTCGTTCCATCCGCCTAATTCAAGGGCTTTTTCAATGACCGGTGTAAAATCCTTTTTTCCGTCAACGGTAGGGATATGCACAAGTCCCGGGTAACCTACCACAGCGGTAGTAAAGACACGGTCTGCATAGGATTGTTTTGGAGGCATTAAACAGTTGGTTGTAAACAGAAAAGCACCGGGTACGTCGGCAAATTCCTTTTGCTGATTCTGCCATGCGGTACCAAAGTTCCCTTTTAAGTGAGGATATTTTTTAAGTTCGGGGTACCCATGAGCCGGCAGCATTTCGCCGTGGGTATATATATTAATACCCTTATCCTTTGTTTGTTCCAGAAGTTCTTTTAAATCATGAAGGTCATGACCGCTTACAACAATAAACGGGCCCTTTTCAATTACCGTGGAAACTTTTGTAGGCACCGGGTGACCAAAGGTGGATGTATTTGCTTCGTCTAAAAGGGCCATGCATTTTAAGTTAACTTGCCCGAATTCCATGAGCAGTTCAAGCCATTCTTCCACCGAATGCTCTTCTCCTAAAGCCCGCATACCTTTATAGAACCAGGAAGTGACTTCCTCATCGTTTTTACCCAGTACATGGGCATGCCAGGCATAAGCTGCCATTCCCCGAATACCGAGCAGCAAGGTGGAACGCAGGGACATGATATCCGTATCACCATTCCAAAGCGCATCAAAGGGCAGGTCTTCTCCACCGCCTAATTTATTTTTTTCTTCCTGCACCAGTTTTTTTAGTTCGTCGATACGGTCAGGGTCAAAATTTACATTTGTAACTGTAGCAAAAAGGCTTTGAATCATAAGTTCATCGGTTTGTTCCGTCGTTTTTTTGCCTTCAGCCGCCCTTGCCAGGCCAACAAGCATACAGGTTAATTCGTCTTGCTTGTCTGCAACTTCCGGTAGCTTACCGCAAACTCCTATTTTTGTACAAGCTTTACCGCCTGCTGTTTGTTCACATTGAAAACAAAACATATTCATTCCCCTTCTCTTAATTATTTTTATTAATTCATGGTTTAATAATAACATAATGGGAAAAAATTCTCGGTAGCCATAGCAACAAAAATGTTAAAAAGGTGTTGACATTGACGTTACGTAAAAGTGTATTATTATCCTACCGGAGGTGGGATTATGGAATATACGGTGCATAAGCTGGCAAAGATGGCAGGCATAAGTACCAGGACTCTGCGGTATTATGATGAGATTGGCCTGTTAAAACCGGCAAGGACTAATTCTTCGGGGTATCGCATATACGGTAAAGCAGAGGTGGATAAGCTGCAGCAGATATTGTTTTATAAAGAGCTTGGAGTTAGCCTGGATAGGATAAAGGATATTATTACTTCACCGTCTTTTGACATTTTAAAGGCTTTGAGGGAACATAGGGAAAAGCTTCTCGATAAGCGAAAACAACTGGATATATTAATAGCCAATTTAGACAAGACCATAGCTTTACATGAAAGGAGAGGGACTATGACTGATAAGGAGAAATTTGAAGGCTTTAAACAAAAAATGATTGATGAGAATGAAAAAAAATATGGCAGGGAAATCAGGGAAAAATATGGTGATGAACAGGTTGAGCGGTCATATAGGAAACTGAAAGATATGACTGAGGAACAATATGCGGAAATAGAAAAACTGGGGAACAGTATACTTGAAACCCTTGATTTGGCCTTTGAAGCAGGTGATCCGGAAGGGCCCCTTGCCCAAAAGGCTGCAGACTTGCATCGCCAGTGGCTCTGCTACTTTTGGGACAGCTATTCAAAAGAAGCCCATGCAGGACTTGCCCAGATGTATGTGGATGATGAAAGGTTTACAGCCTATTATGATAGGAAGAGGCCCGGTACCGCCACCTTTTTCAGGGATGCCATACTGATTTACACCGGAATGAATAAGCAATAATTTATTCGTTCATATTGCTATATGCAAGCTGATTATTAACCGTATATCCCACTAAGGTTGCGGCAAAACATTTTAACAGGTCGCCCGGGATGTACGGTAGAACACCAATGGCTATTGCTTCATAAAGCCCTGTGCCGGTTACAAACATAAGCCATGAGGTGCCGATAATATAGATTATTATGCTGCCCAGTATATTTGCCATTCCAAGTCGTATGATTTTATTTGCTGAGCCTTTTAAAAGGGAAATAATAATTGCAGCTACAAGAAACCCAATAAGGTAACCCCCGGTTGGACCTGCAAGAACGCCTATACCTGACCGGCCCCCTGCAAAAACGGGAATTCCAATAGTACCTAAAAGCAGAAAGGTGACCATGCTCATGATTGACTGGCGGACATTTAAAATACAGCCTGTAAGCATCACCGCCATTGACTGGGCTGTAATGGGAACAGGGCTAAAGGGAACAGGTATTGATATGTATCCCGATACTGCTACCAGGGCTGTAAACATGGAAGCATACAGGTAATCAATTAAAGATGGTTTTTTCATGGTTTAGGCCCTCCAATGCATTAAACTTCAATTTAAGTTTAATCTAATAATAAGATATTGTCAACCTAAATTTATATATAGGTTGACAATATATTTTTTTGCAGGGTAGTCCATTTATTTTGTGATGGTTTGAAAAAGGTTTGATATAATTTTGATATAATAATAAAGAAGCAAAAAATCAATAATGGAGGCTGGCGGTATGTTGTTTATAAAAAGTTTTTTGAAGCTGGTGGAAATTCAAACAAAGGTTGCAAGTATGATACCGTTTATCATCGGTACAACTTATGTGCTGTATAGGTTTGATTCTTTCAACGTAAAAAATTTTTTGTTATTTTTCATATCCCTGTTATCCATTGACATGGCTACAACTGCCATCAATAATTACTGTGATTATAAAAAGGCAAATAAGACCTATGGATATAATTATGAAAAGCACAATGCAATCGTAAGGTATAATCTTAGTGAGAGAAAGGTTATATGCATAATATTTGTGCTTTTATCCATTGCCGTTATATTTGGATTTCTGCTGTTTTTTAATACAAATTTATTGGTTTTAGTATTAGGAGTTATGTCTTTTGCGGTGGGCATATTTTATACCTTTGGACCTGTTCCTATATCCCGAATGCCTTTGGGTGAACTGTTTTCCGGGTTTTTTATGGGTTTTGTTATTATGTTTTTATCCATCTATATACACGTGTATGACCAAAGTATTGCCGCCCTGGCATATGACAACGGAGCCGTAAATATTTATATCAATCTATTTGAGGTATTAAAATTGTTTTTGGTTTCCATACCTGCTGTTATTGGAATTGCAAATATCATGCTTGCCAACAATATCTGTGACATTGAAGATGACATCGAAAATAAAAGATACACATTACCCATATACATAGGAAAGAAGAATTCATTGATTCTTTTCAGGATATCATACTATGTTATGTATCTTATCCTGGTTTTGTCAATGATATTAAAAATTGTACCCATAACTGCAGTTCTTGTTTTACCGACAATTATTTCGGTGAACAAAAATATTAAAAAGTTTTTTGAAATCCAGACAAAAAAAGATACCTTTGTTTTGGCAGTTAAAAATTTTGTAATGATAAATCTTGTGTATATTTTATCAATTAGTTTGGCAATAATCTCAGACAAGGGGAAATATTTCCTATACTGAAGCAAAATATAAACTTATTTCTGTGAAGAACGATATATATGATATAATAAGTATTGCCATTTCCCCATAAAATTTGAAAATTATATGGAGATAACATATGGACAGCATAGTGATTAGCCTGAAGGATAAAAAAATACTGTCTGAGAGTAATGTATCTAACATAAGGGCCTATATATCTCGGAAGTATCCTGATTTGCCCTATGGCAAAAAAGCAGTTATTTTTGCTGATGCAGTAAATAGAATCCTTGAAGGTAATATTCCCAACTTGCCTGAGGAGCAAAAAAGGTTGGTTAAGCGCTGCCTTCTTGCCAACGTAACTGCAAGACCTTATTTTGCTGTTGATTGTCTTGACGTTCTTCATGCGGCAATACAATCAAGGGTAATGGGAAACGCATTCTTTAAAGAACTAACCCTTTGGCTGAGCCATGTACTGGGTGGACAAGTTACCAGGGAAAGCGTGTTTAATTTTGTTATTAATGTGCGTAGGCTAATGGATGGGATGCCAGCTGAAAATCTCGGGGAGGATATTACAGGGATTTTCGTGGCAGTTGAACGGGAAACAGGAGGAATAAAATTTGTAAACTGTTTCGAAAAAACCTATGAAGAAGCTTCTTCCGTATCCGTTGTGACAGAAGATTTATCAGGTTCATGGGATGACACGCAAGACATGGCAGAGTCAAAAGAGGTAATCACGGAATCAGCAGAAGAAATGGTATGTGCCACTGCAATTGGTGAAAAAGGTGAAGAAGCAACTCCAGGTATTTTTAAGGATATTAGTATTATTCTATATCTAAATAATAGCCTGGTAAAAAAGATTTGTGCTGCCGGTATTGCGATTGGTATTATTGCTATGATAATGCCGTCCGTACAGTTTGATCATACGATGGGGTATACGACAACACTCAAGAGTAATGCAGTGGTAACGGAAACGGATTATCCTGGTTATCAACCGGAACAAAATACGGTTGAAGATAAACCGGTATCATTGCAAGAGGACAAGCCGGAGCCCGAAGTTGCAGAAAAGGCAGCGCAGGAAGAAAAGGCTGAACCTGCGGAAACCGGGGAGCAGCATATTGAAGAAAACCAACATATTGATGAGGGCAAGCATATTGAAGAAAACCAAAAAAACGAAGAAAGCACCGATGCAAACATCAAGGAGGATGCTGAAGAAAGTACCGATAAAAAAATAGAAGTAAATACCAAGGAAAGTGCCAGCGAAAGTACCGCTAGCAGTAATGATGCAAACCGTGGGGAAAACACCGGGGATGAATGTTTTGACAGCATACCCAAAATCAGAATGAAAGCGACAGCTTATGATCTTTCAATTGAAAGCTGTGGTAAAGATCGCAATCATCCTCTATATGGAATTACATATACAGGAACAAAAGCCACAGTGGGCAGAACAATAGCTGTTGATCCAAAGGTAATACCGTTGGGCAGTAGAGTTAAGATAACGTTTCCGGAAAAATACAGGCACATGGATGGAATTTATATTGCAGAGGATACAGGAAGCCTGGTTAAGGGAAACCATATTGATATTTTTTGGGGAGAAGATGAGGCAGGAAGTTCGGAAGTAAATAAAAGTGCAAAAAGATTTGGAGTGCAATACGTGGAAGTACAAATTCTCAAATGATGATGGCTGTGTTATATTATTAATATAAAACAATTGTAATAGGGGGCGAAATTATGGATAAAAAACTTGTGAACTGGGGTGTTCTGGGCTGTGCAGCAATTGCTGATACGGCGGTTATTCCGGCTATAAAAGCTTCCAATAACGGAAATTTATATGCTCTTTCAAGCAGGAACAAAGAAAAGCTTGATCAGTTTGTTCAAAAGCACAAGCCGGTAAAAGCTTATGAGAGTTATGATGAATTATTGGATGACCCGGATATCCATGCGGTATATATACCTCTACCCAATGGCTTGCATTATGAATGGGTTCTTAAGGCTGCTCAAAAAAAGAAACACATACTTTGTGAGAAGCCCTTGGGCATTAGTGCTAAAGAAGTAGAAGAAATGGCAAGGGTTTGTAAGGAAAATAATGTCCTGCTTATGGAAGCCTTTGCATACAGGCATAGCCCCTTAACGCTTAAAGTAAAAAGCTTGGTTGATGAAGGGGTTGTTGGAAAAGTAAACTTCATAGAGTCCCATTTTAGTTTTATATTGAAAGATTTAAACAATGTCAGGCTGATAAAAGAGGTTGGAGGAGGATGTACTTACGACCTGGGCTGTTATAATATTAACATAATTCGCTACATTGCCGGTTCGGAACCGATTTCCGTATTTGCTACCGGAGATGTGGGGGAACAGTCGGGCGTTGACGAAAGCAGTTGTGCATTGATGGAATTCAAAGATGGTTTAAGGGCAGTTTCAGATTGTTCTTTCAGATGTATTGACCGAAGCGAATATACAATAATGGGAGATGAAGGAATTATTTCGGTACCCGTTCAGTTCAACACCAAGGGTGATGTGAAAATAATCGTAAAGAAGAAAGACAAGGTTGAAGAGATCCATGTTGATTGTCCTGATAATTACCTGCTTGAAGTAGAGCAGTTTGGCAGGTGTATTCTTGAAGGGGAAGAACCCCTCGTCAGCCTGGAAGATTCATATAATAATGCAAAGGTTATTGATATGATTTTAGAGCAGGTTTTCAGCAGATAATCAATGAGAGGGGACGTAAAGCGTCCCCTTTAAGTTTTTAAAAGGTCTTAAATTTTTCCCTTTTTGCCCCACAAACAGGGCATACTTCGGGTGCCTCCCCGGTTCCCGTGTATCCGCAAAAGGGGCAGACGTATAGCGTATCCAGCTCCATATCCTTTCCTTCCTTAGCCCTTTCCTGGGCCTGGCTGAAAAGCTCCGCATGAATCTTTTCCGCTTCAAGGGCATAATGGAAAGCTTTTTCTGCCCCTTTTTCATTTTGAAAACGGGCTGCTTCCAGGTAAACAGGATACATTTGGTTTACTTCATGTAGCTCACCGTCAATGGCACCCTGCAGATTTTCAGCAGTCTTGCCAACTCCGAAAACTCCACCGGCTGCAACCGTAAAAGGCCCTTTTATATCCCCAAGCACACGGAAATGATTATCCGCATGAGCCCATTCGGCATAAGCAATCCCTTTAAAAAGCCTTGCTATATTTGGCATCCCTTCTTGTTCAGCTATGTCTCCCCAGATAAGATACCGCATATGTGCCATGCTTTCCCCACTGTAAGCCTGGCGAAGGAAATCGGCAGTCATATCATTGTGAACTTTCATATATTCACTCTCCTTATTTTTTAAATAATGTATCTGAATGCCTAGTACTTAGTATGTATTAATAAGCAATTTATATGTAAAAAAGAAAATACTGTTATTTGATTTCTAATCATTTTTTAATCTTTTACTAAATACATATTAATTTTTGGTATTTATAATAAAATCAACAAAAGTAAAGGAGGCGTTGTTCTTATGTCAATTTCATTTGAAAAGATTGAAGAATTAAGAAAAAGGGCAAACATAAGCTATGAAGAAGCAAAGGTGCTGCTTGAAAAACACAATGGCGACATAGTGGAAGCGCTTATTGAACTGGAAAAAAGTAAAAGAATTCGTAACGATGGGACTACCAGCTTTTATGAAAAGCTGAGAAGGTTGTTTATTAAAGGTAACAGGACAAAATTCATTGTAACCTATAAGGGAGAAACGGTGGTAAACGTTCCTGTAAATTATTTAATACTGGCTCTGCTTTTTAGCATTCATTTTATGGTGTTTTCATTAATCATCATATTTATTACCGGATGCAGAATGACTATAAAGAAGCCTGAAGGGACGGTTATGGATGTGGATGATGCTATAGTTGATGTATCGGAAAGAGTGAAAAGGGCGGCAAAAAGTTTTACGGAAGACAAGCCATCTTCAAAGGTTAATCTTGAAAAAAAGGGTGAAGATGGTTATAATGAACATACGATTGAATAGGACATGGTAACAAAAGCGGCAGGGTACACTGTCGCTTTCCTGTTTATGATTATAAAAATTGTTGCGGAGGTGGCGGCATGGCCAATAAAATATTAATAGTGGAAGATGAAGTAAAGATTGCCCGCTTCCTTGAACTTGAACTGAAGCATGAGGGATATGAAGTGGAAGTAGTGCATGATGGCCGTTCGGGGTATGAAAGAGGGTTATCAGGAAACTTTGATATAATCATTCTCGACTTAATGTTGCCGGAAATGAGCGGTATTGAAGTATGCCGCAGGATTCGCAGGGAATCGGAAGTGGCAATCATCATGCTGACGGCAAAGGATGATGTGTCGGACAAAGTGATGGGCCTGGATACGGGTGCAAATGATTATATTACCAAGCCCTTTGCCATAGAAGAACTGCTTGCAAGGATAAGGGCAATTCTGAAAAGAAACCGTTTTATACAGGGGGCTCAGAACAAAAAGGTATTATCAGCAGGAAAACTGGTACTGGATGCGGAAGGACACAGGGTAACGTTTCAGGGCGAAGAAATTTCCCTGACAAAGAAAGAATTTCAATTGCTGGAATACCTGATGAAAAATAAGGGTATTGTACTGACGCGGGAAAAGATACTGGATAAAGTATGGGGTTATGATTATGTGGGGGATACGAATATTACGGATGTATATATAAGATATCTTAGGACAAAGATTGATGATAAGTACGGCGTAAAATATATCCACACAATCAGGGGAATGGGGTATCAATTTAAAGATGAACAACAATAAGCAAAAACCTGGTAATCCCGTAGATGCACTGAAAAGAATGATTGCATTGGCTGCAGCACAATTATATATTATCACAAAGAATACCACCGAAAATATTGTACGGAGGATACGCTTTTCTATTAGTTTCAGGTTAACATTGGTATATGTGCGCAAGTTAATGACCTCCCTCCTGTTATCCACCTTATTGATTAATGCCGCATTTGGTTTTATCACCCTGGGTACTGCATGGAATCAGCTAACACGGGCAGGAAACAGCTTTACAAGTTTATTTGAAAAGTCAGGTGGTAAGGCCGTAAAGGATTTTAAGAATATTATTGAATACAATGAGTTAATCTGCCTTGTGATGGACAGTGAAGGCAAAAATATCCATATAATAGGAGATGCCTTTCAGGAGGATTACACAGCATTCAGATACCTCCCTGTAAAAAAACACGGGGATAACATATACCTTGTTTTCAGGGATGAGAAGGTTTACGAGGGTACGGAATACCAGGTTATAATGTATAAGAATATTGACCAGAGCATTTTACTCATTATAAGGTTTTTATCTTTTACCATGGTGGCTCACATAGCAGTAATTTTTGTAACGGTTGTACACGGTGCCAAAACAAGCAGCAGGGTAATAAAGCCCATAAAAGATATAACAGAAACAGCCAAGAGGATATCGGGCAATAATCTGAGCCTGCGCATTAATTTAGAGGGAGTCCAGGATGAGCTGAAAGAATTGGCCGAAACCATCAATAGCATGATGGATAGGATAGAAAACTCGTATAATCAGCAGCAGCAATTTGTATCCGATGTATCCCATGAACTAAGGACTCCTATTGCCGTTTTACAGGGATATGCAAATCTGTTGGACCGATGGGGCAAAAATGACCCCCAGGTTTTGCAAGAGTCCATTGAAGCTATTAAAAATGAAACGGAGAACATGAAAGAGCTGGTAGAAAAACTTTTGTTTTTAGCCCGCCATGATGCAAAAACACTTGTACTGCAAAAAGAAACCTTTGATTTATCCCAACTGCTGACTGAGTTGGTCAGAGAAACAAGGTTAATTGATAATAATAATCATAAGATTATGTGCAGTTTACAGGAAAATCTGACTCTTTATGGAGACCGGAACAGGATTAAGCAAGCTATCAGGATTTTTATTGATAATGCGGTGAAATATACGCCTAAGGATGGGGAAATAATTATCAAAGCATCAATGGTAGAATCCAAAGTGATTGTCTCTGTCAAGGATACGGGTATAGGAATTGCGAAAGAAGACCTGGAACATGTTTTTGATCGGTTTTATCGCTCGGATAAATCAAGGACAAAAGAAAAAGGGGGGCATGGGTTGGGTTTGTCCATTGCTAAAATCATTATACTTGGACATAAAGGCAAAATTAAAATTAGAAGCAAGGTGGGAGAAGGTACGGAAATTCAATTAACCTTTAACAAGAAACAAGAATAATTATTTCGGAATTTTAAACATTATAGCAGAATATTATAAATTCATATAATTGAATAACATGTTTCAGTATTATATAATTTATTTTAGACTATGTACTTATGCTGACTGCGTTTCTGCCAGACTGTAGAATTGGTACATGTCTTTTTTTATATGGGCTTAAAAACAAGGGAGGGGAGGCATTTTTTATAAGCATAGTGAAGAAGACTTACTAAAAAATAAAAAAAGAATGGAGGATGTTTATGTTTAAAAAGGTAGTCTCAATGGTGCTTGTTTTTGTATTCCTGGCGTCGGTTCTTATTCCTGCCGGAGTAGTATTTGCTGAAGAACCGTCAACAGAAGGCTTGTTACTATGGTACAAGTTTGATGAGACAGCAGGAACAACAATCGTAGACTCATCAGGCAATGGACGCAATGGTATACTGCGAAATTCTAACAATGCAAGTTTTGTAAGCGGTGTAGTAGGAAATGCTCTTAAGTTGAATGGCGGTACTAATAGTGGCTATGTGGAAATTCCTAATGGTATAATGGCAGGTCTAAATAATGTTACAATTTCCTCATTTATAAACTATAGTGCTGCTGTGACTAACCAGTTTTTCTATGGGTTTGGACCCGACAATCAGAGATATATTTTTGTATCTCCAAACCACTGGTCCGGAGGTCTTGCAGGAGCAATAACTACGGGTTCTTATAATGCAGAAGCTAGAATAAATTATTCTGATGGTTTGAAGATAGGTGAGTGGACCCATGTTACTCTTGTTGTTTCCGGAGATACTCAGGAAATAATACTGTACATAAATGGTGTAGAAGTATCCAGGCGCGGTGACGTAACAATTAAGCCTTCTGATGTACATGATCCGTCTAAATCTTATGGTGGATATATAGGTAGATCTTTATATTCAGGTGACCCGTTCTTTGGCGGTATCGTAGATGATTTCCGTGTGTATAATAGGGCTTTAAGTGCAGCAGAAGTAGCCGCTCTAAGCAATCAAATACATGCATATTACATAGAACAGGACAAAGCTGCTCTTACACTGGGAGATACAAGTGCAGTTATAAAGGATATGGATCTTCCTACAAAGGGAGTAAATGGATCTATTATCACATGGCAATCTGATAATGAAGCTGTAATAACAAACGATGGTAAAGTAAAACGCCCTGCTAAAGATGACGAAGATGCTACTGTAACATTAACGGCTACCCTTACATTAGGTAATGCGACAGCTACAAAGCAGTTTACAGTTGTAGTTCCGCGCGTTGAAGGAATATATATCATGGCTTACAGTAAGGAAGTAGGAACATCGGGCTCAAGAGCGGATTATATGAGCTTCCATGATGACAGCTTACATCTTGCCTATAGTGAAGATGGTGTTAACTGGACTGCATTAAATGATAATAAGGGTATACTTTATTATATCCCTGAAAAGGGCGGAAATATTGGTTATAACAGACCAGAAGCAAGACAGTTCCGCGACCCGTTTATATTCCAAAAAGAAGATGGAACCTATGGTTTAGTGGCAACATCCGTAATGTATGATGGTACTTTTGACTTCCCTACCAGTGGAAGCAGACGTGTTGCCGAGGAAACAATACATTACTGGGAGTCCACCGACCTTCTGAACTGGACTAACCAGAAATTGATTAAAGTAAGAGGCGAAAGAATCAGCTGGCCCAGAAAGCCGCAGGTAAAATTTGATGCAGAAAATGATAACTATGTTATCATGTGGAGCGACGGAGAAGGCAATGTGTTCTATAACACGATCGATAAGGATTTCAATGAAGCATCCGGGCCTGCTCCATACACCGGATCCGATTATCCTGCAAAGATTATGAAAAATGTGGATGTTAGCAATCCTCCTAAAAATGCAATAATCGGAAGCTTATTTACTGTATCTGAAGAAGAGTTGGCAAAGATTAAAGCTCAACTTGGAACACCAACAATTCCTGTAGGTTCAAATATTGATGATTTAGAGATTACTGTACCGGCCGGTCAGACTCCTGACCTACCAAGTACTGCTATCGTATATTATAGTGACGGTACTACAGAAGAAAAAGCTGTTAACTGGGATCCAATTGATCCTGACTTGCTTTCTAAGAAGGGTTCTTTCAAGGTATCAGGTGTGTTTGAAGGCGCTCCAAATTATGTGAATCCGATTAACAAAAACGGTGCTGACCCTTATATATTTAAAGGACCGGATGGATACTATTATTATACATCTTCCTATATGAATTACGATAAGAACGGACAGGCAAATGCACAGTACGATCGTATTATCATAAGAAGAGCTGAAACAATACAAGGGCTTGCAACAGCAGAAGAAAGAGTAGTATTCTGGAGAAAAGAATCCGGACCTGCATCATACCATATTTGGGCTCCAGAGATTCATTATGTAAAATTCCCGGGACAGGAACAGGGAACATGGGCAATTTACTTTGCAGGCGGAAGAGTAGACCAGCCTTTTAACTTGCATAACTACGTAATTGTTTGTGATTCCCAGGATCCTATGACAGGAAGCTGGTCCGATATGATTGAAATAGAAAACCTGAAAGGTTCAAACTTTGACCTTGATGCAACAGTGTTTGAGCACAATGGAGAATGGTATTATGCCTGGGCCCATAAGATTGGCGGCAACTCCAATATCAGTATTGCAAAATTAGAAACCATTTCTAGAATCGGAGATGAACAGCCGATTATTGCCGAACCGGAATACACCTGGGAACGCAGAAGAGACAGAGTTCTTGAAGGTGCTACGGTAATAAAGAAGAATGGCAAGATCTTCATGGCCTATGCAGCAGGATCCACTGATTCAACCTACTGTATTGGTCTTTTGTGGGCAGAAGATTCCCCGGAAACCAACCTTTTGGATCCGGCTTCATGGCATAAGTTACCGTATCCTTTGATGATTGCCAGCCCGGAAAACCAGCAGTTTGGACCTGGCCATGCTACCTTTACCGTTGCTGAAGACGGTGAGACGGTAATATTGTCTTATCATGCACGGCCTAACGAAAGATATTCCGGAGTATCGGGATATGATCCTTTATACGATGCAACAAGATATGCCCGGGTAGCAGTTGTTTACTGGCATGAAGACGGAACACCGTATTTTGGAATACCTCCAAAGGACGGATATTTGCCTGGCGCAGGTGTAACTGTAAATGTTACTGTAACTGAAACTGCTTATGTCATGGCTTATACAAAACAAACAGGTTCAACTGGTTCAAGAGTTGATTACATGGGTTTCTATGATGACAGTTTGCACCTTGCATACAGCACAGATGGAGTTAACTGGACACCGTTAAATGACAACAAGGGTATTCTTTTCTATAAACATAACACCAGTTATAATGACAATAATGCTAAGCAGTATCGTCATCCGTTCATATTCCAGAAACAAGACGGGACCTATGTACTGCTGGCAACCACAGTAAGGCCAAATGGTAGCATTAGCGATACAACCATTAATTACTGGGATTCCACCGACCTTGTTCACTGGAGTAATCAAAGGCTTATTACGGTAGGAAGCAGCGGCAGATATGTTCGGGAACCCCAGGCTAAATACGATCCTGAAAACGATAATTATATAATCATATGGAAAGATCAGAACGGAAATGTATATTATAATACAATAGATAAGAACTTTACCACTCCATCCGCAGCTGCTCCATATACAGGCACGGATTATCCGGCAGCATTGCCTGAAGGTGTAAGCCTTGAAGGAGCACCCAAGAATGCGGTGGTAGGCAGCATACTCCAAGTAACAAACCTGGAAGTAGAAAAGATGATTTATCATATTGGAACACCAAAGATTCCGGTAAGTACGGAAAGTATCAATGTATTAACAAATGTGGATAAAGCCCCTGAGCTTCCAAGCAAAGGAATAGTAAATTACAGCGACGGCACTAAAGAAGAAAAGGAAATTATTTGGGAAGAAATAGATCCTGATAAGTACTCACAGCCCGGAATATTTACGGTTACAGGAAGAGTGGCAGATGCTCCGGATTATGTGAATCCTATAAATAAGAATGGTGCCGACCCCAATATATATAAAGGACCGGATGGGTATTACTATTACACATCCTCTTATATGGATTATAGCAGGAATGGTCAGGCAAGTGCCCAGTATGACCGCATTGCCATAAGAAGAGCAGAAACTATACAAGGACTTGCAACGGCAGAAGAAAGAGTAATATTCTGGAGGCCTCAGTCCGGACCTGCATCATACCATATTTGGGCTCCAGAGATCCACTATGTGAAGTTCAAAGGACAAGAACAGGGAACTTGGGTCATTTACTTTGCAGGTGCCAGATCCGATTCCATTTGGGCATTGCGCAATTATGCACTGATCTGTGATTCCCAGGATCCCATGGCCGGAAACTGGACCGGACCGGTTAAGGTTGAGAATATTGTCAACGAAACCTTTGACCTTGATGCAACGGTATTTGAACACAATGGAGAATGGTACTATGTATGGGCTCACAAACCATCGGGAGACTCCAATATAAACATTGCAAAACTGGAGACCCTTACAAGGGTTAGCAATGAACAAGTAACTATTGCTACACCGGAATACACCTGGGAGCGCAGAAGGGACAGGGTCCTTGAAGGTGCTACTGTAATAAAGAGAAATGGTAAGATATACATGGCCTATGCAGCAGGGTCCACCGATTCAACTTACTGTATTGGCCTCATGTGGGCAGAAGATTCCCCGGAAACCAACCTTTTGGATCCGGCTTCATGGCATAAGTTGCCGTACCCATTGATGATCTCCAGCCCAGAGACCCAGCAGTTTGGACCTGGACATGCGACCTTTACCATTGCAGAAGACGGTGAGACGGTAATACTGTCTTATCATGCACGGCCTAACGAAAGGTATTCCGGAGTATCGGGATACGATCCTTTATACGATGCAACAAGGTATGCTCGCGTAGCAGTTGTTTACTGGCATGAAGACGGAACACCGTATTTTGGAATACCTCCCAAGGACGGATATCTGCCTGGCTCAATAGTAACCGCAACTGTAACCGTAACGGATGTGGATTATGACTTTGATATAGAAACGACTTGGACTCCGGAAACCCTTGAACCGAACAAGATGTTCTATGCCCATGTACAGGCAACCAATAACGATAACACCGTTTTCGAGGATGTTATGGTTATAGTAGCACTGTATGATGCTCAGGACAGAATGATCAATTTCACATATATTTCCAAGAACATACCGGTCGGGGCAACGGAAAAGATGATAGCCGGATTCAGGCTTCCGCGTGAAATTGACGGACATAAGGTTAAAGTGTTTGTATGGGATGGTAAAGGCATTGATGAAACAAACCAAGTTCCTCTGTCGGATGTGATTGAAGTACAATAATTTATTACACTGAAAAAAGTCCTAAATGGCATTGGCCATTTAGGACTTTTTCAGGAAACTTGTTAATAAGGTTTACAAATGGGAATAAATATAATATGTGGTTAGCGCATAATTGCGTTATAATATAAAACTTAGATTACAACAAAAAAGCCTATATATAGGAGGGAAACAATTGATAAACTTCACGTTTCAAAACCCGACAAAAATTATTTTTGGTAAAGGCACTGAAAAACAAGTAGGTAAGGAAGTAAGTCAATATGCCAATAAGGTATTGCTTCACTATGGTGGAGGAAGTATTAAAAAAACCGGGCTTTATGACAGGGTGGTTACTTCCCTGAAGGAAGCAGGAATTGAAATAGTTGAACTTTCCGGTGTAAAACCTAACCCCAGGCTAAGCCTTGTATATGAAGGGATTCGTATATGCCGCGAAAACAATATCGGGTTTATATTGGCAGTGGGTGGCGGTAGCGTTATTGACTCTGCCAAGGCAATAGCAATGGGTGTTGTGTACGATGGCGATGTATGGGATTTCTTTACAGAGAAAGCCGTTCCTCAAAAGGCTTTACCCATCGGCACGATTTTGACCATTCCTGCAGCAGGCAGCGAAGCAAGTACCGGTTGCGTTATTACAAAGGAGGAAGGTGGATACAAACGCGCAGTTAATTCTGAATTGATTTATCCGCGTTTTTCCATTCTGAATCCGGAAATGGCGTTTACACTGCCTAAATACCAGGTAGCATGTGGAGCAGCAGATATACTTGCCCATCTGATGGAGCGTTATTTCACAAATGTTCCCAATGTAGAACTAACCGATCGTCTTATAGAAGCAACCATGAAAACAATTATAAACAATATACCGATTGTACTTGAGCAGCCCGATAATTATGATGCGTGGGCTGAAATCATGTGGGCAGGTACGGTTGCACACAATAACCTGCTTAACACGGGCAGGATCGGTGACTGGGCTTCCCATGATATTGAGCATGAGTTAAGCGGTATATATGACATTGCCCATGGTGCCGGCCTGGCAATCATATTCCCTGCATGGATGAAATATGTGTATAAGCATGATATAAACAGATTTGCCCAGTATGCCTCCAGGGTGTGGAATGTAGATCTTTCTTTATGGTCCCTTGAAAGGGCGGCTTTAAAGGGGATCGAAGCACTGGAAAACTTTTTCCGTTCTATTGGATTGGTAACCAGGTTAAAAGATGCAGGCATTGAAGACGATCGTTTTGAAGAAATGGCTCAAAAGTGCACTGGTTCGGATCAGTATACGGTCGGCAATTTTGTTAAATTAAAGAGCGCAGACATAGTAAATATTTATAATCTGGCAAAATAAAAAATTATATCAAAGAACTGTATTGGCTATGGTCCAATGCAGTTCTTTATTGCCTGTGGGCAAATATTTTTGCATTATCATTGCTATTGATGCGATAGTGTCAATTTGTTGTAGGATAATTAAACTTAAAGGTATCCCCATCTTTTTGATACAACGGGCTATATCACATACCCGCTGCGTTGTATGCCCTTTAAAATTGTTGATATTGGAGTTTTTTT
>JAAYHJ010000026.1 GCA_012735465.1 Clostridiaceae bacterium | reverse complement strand
GGAAGGAAAGACTACAACCGTTGCCAATCTTGCTATAACCTTTGCCCAGTCGGGAAGCAAGACATTGCTTGTGGATTGCGATTTAAGGAAACCAAAGCTCCATAGAATTTTTGGCTTATCCAATGAGTATGGTATTACAACCATCCTGGCAAAGCGGGAAAGCTATAATATGCATTTAAGAGAAAGTTCCATTGAAAACCTTCACGTTTTAACTTCCGGGCCAATACCTCCTAATCCGTCGGAATTATTATCTTCTAATTCCATGAAACAACTGCTTGAATCTTTAAGGAAAGAATACGATATCATGTTGATAGATGCGCCGCCGGTTGGAACAGTCACCGATGCAGCCATATTATCAGCTCTTGTGGACGGCACCATTTTGGTTGCTTATTCCGGTCATGTGGAAATCGAAGCGCTGCAAAGAGCAAGGGATTTACTGGATAAGGTTAACGCAAATATTATCGGTGTGGTGTTAAACAGGCTGGCAAAAAATGCGCAAGGCAATTATTACTATTATTATTACTATTACTATGGAGAAGATAAGCAGAAACAAAAAAAACGTCGCCGTAAAAAGAGAATTAAACATAAAGATGAAAATTGAATAAAACTTGGAGGTAAGAGATATGATTGATTTGCATGCGCATATTCTGCCAGGTATAGATGACGGAGCGGGAGATGAAGAAGCGGCCCTTTCTATGTTGCAGATGGCAGCAAAGGACGGGACGAAGCATATTGTAGCAACACCCCATTATATACATGGGATAATTAATAACAATAAGCCTGTTGTGTGTGAAAAGGTTCGTCTTCTAAATGAAAAGTTACAGAAGTCCGATATTGATATTCAGATTTATCCGGGCAGCGAGGTGTTTATATGTCCGGAAATTCCCCGGTTATTGGACATGGACGAAATATGTACCCTTAACCATTCTTCGTATATACTTATTGAGCTGCCTATGATGAGCATACCTCCCTATACAAAAGAAATCATATACCAGGTCCGGCTCAGGGGAAAGGTCCCTATTATTGCCCATACGGAGCGGAATCAACAGATAGCAAACGATCCAAATAAATTGTATGAACTGATTGAAATGGGAGCTTTATCCCAGGTAAACGCATCCAGTATAAAGGGGATCTTTGGCAAGAAAGTCCGCGAGGCGGCTTATACTCTTTTAAGGCATAATATGGTACATTTTATATCTTCCGACGCACACAACTGTAGGGGTCGTTCCCCAAAGATGGGGAAAATAAGAGAGGTTATCCAGTCGGAGTTTG
This sequence comes from Clostridiaceae bacterium, assembly GCA_012735465.1. GTDB lineage: Bacteria > Bacillota > Clostridia > SK-Y3 > SK-Y3 > JAAYHJ01. The sequence goes on along the minus strand of JAAYHJ010000026.1, from coordinate 25,677 downwards.
GCAGCAGAACGGCGGCGTGCCTATTTAAGCAAAATGCCTGGGCGGTGCTTAATGATAAACCACTGGATATTCCCGATCCTGAGAGAGTTGTTAATAAGCATAATTACATAATTCCTTTTTTTGCTAGTTGGATTGCAAAGTTTCAAGGGAAAGCATAAGCTTGCTGCTTACAATATTTTTTAAAGGAGGTGTCGGCTTTGAGAAAAAAAGTATTAATCATCAGTATGGCCGTTGTTCTTGCGTTAACGGTGGCCGGGGTGTTTGCCATCAATACTCTTTTTAGCATGCTGATTACGCAGGAGTTTCGTATGAGCAGCGAAGAAGAGGATAATAAAGGAGGAAGGCCTGGAGAGGAAATCCTCAATGAGGGAGCAGTACCCGGTCAGGATTCTAAAAAGGGCGGCCAGGATTTGCCTTCAAAAGGTGCGGTTACTGAAGGGGAGATTGCTCAGGGGCAAAAGGGGACGGACAAGCCTGGTAAAAATAATAATAATTCAACAACCGATACGAAGCTTATTGTTGATGAAAAAAAGATAAAAGAAATAGAAAAGAAAGTGTCCCTTGCAGATAAAACAAGAGCCCTGTCCATTTTATTTAAAAGCTTGTCATCGGAAGATATACGGTTTTTATATCAATTAGCAGGTGGGGGAATAACGGATGAGGAAAAGAAACAAGCCATGGCCCTTTTAAGAGAAAAGCTGACACCGGATCAAAAGCAGGCAATTAAAGATTTGTATGCCAAGTATGAAAAGCTGCTTGAGGATTAAAAAAATAAAGGTGATTAAAAAAACAGGACGGTTTTTCGGTAATCCCTGGATGGCCGAAGGACTGTCCTTTGTGTTACCGGGAGGTTATAAATGAGGGAAATTGATTATAAAGATATAGTAAATGCGGTTGAAAACCTGTGTATCAGTGCAAACTATTACTTGAACAGTGATGTGGTGGATGGGTTAAAACGATTTAGGGACAGGGAGGAATCGCCCATTGGGAAGGATGTACTGGACAAGTTGCTGATAAATGCAGAACTGGCCAGGGAAAAGGATATGCCCATCTGCCAGGATACGGGTATGGCGGTTGTGTTTGTTGAGCTGGGCCAGGACGTACACATAAAGGGGGGCAGCCTTCATGAAGCAATTCAGCAGGGGGTCAGGCAGGGGTATAAAAAAGGATACCTTAGAAATTCAATTGTAAAAGACCCGCTGCGCAGGGTAAATACGGGGGATAATACTCCTGCGGTTATACATTATGAGGTGGTACCGGGGGATAAACTGAAGATTATAGTGGCACCCAAGGGCTTTGGCAGCGAGAATATGAGTGCCTTAAAAATGCTTAAGCCTTCCGACGGAGAGAAGGGAGTGTTTGACTTTGTTGTACGCACGGTGGATGAGGCAGGTGCAAATCCCTGTCCTCCCATGGTGGTTGGTGTTGGCATTGGCGGTACCATGGAAAAGGCTGCGTACCTGGCCAAGAAAGCATTGCTGCGCCCTGTCGGCCTCAGCAACCCCGACCCATATTATGCGGACATGGAAAAGAAGCTGTTGAAAGAGATTAATAAGCTGGGTATAGGCCCGCAGGGACTGGGAGGTACGACAACAGCAATTGCGGTAAATATTGAGGTATTCCCCACCCATATTGCAGGACTGCCGGTAGCAGTGAATATAAGCTGCCATGCCATGCGGCATAAGGAAACAATTATTTAATAAGCTTGTTTGTCCAAATAAAAAACAGGGTATAAAATAATCAAAATATATAAGGAGCTGAGTTTTATGAAATTTATTATTACCGGAAGAAAAATTGAGATTACCGATGCCTTAAGAGACAGGGTACGCAAAAAGATAGGAAAGCTGGAAAAGTACTTTGGCCCTGAAACAGAAGCGCATGTAACCCTGAAAGTTGAAAAAGACAGGCATATTGTAGAGGTTACCATCTATTTTGACGGCATTATACTAAGGGCAGAAGAAGTAAATCATGACATGTATGCATCAATAGACCGTATTGTGGACACGCTGGAAGGGCAAATCCGGAAAAATAAAACTCGCCTTGAGAAAAGATTGAAAGATGATGCCTTCTTGATGGAGAAGGTTAGCAGCGAACCGATTAATGATAATATTGAGGAAGAAACGGAGTTTCGGATTGTTAGGACAAAGAGGTTTGCAATCAAGCCCATGAGTGTGGAAGAAGCAATACTGCAAATGAATTTATTAGGCCATCAGTTCTTTGTATTCTTTAACGCAGATACGGAAGAAGTAAATGTGGTGTATAAGCGCAGGGACGGAAATTATGGTCTCATTGAGCCGGAGTTCTAAAAAATTTTTATATATTTTAACAAACCGCGGGGGTGCCCCAGTGCACCCCCCGTGATTTTTTGAAATAGGTTGAACCATTAAAATCATAGTGATAAAATAAGATGATAAAGATTGGGTAGACTTTGCTTGAGGAGTGATTATTTAATGAAAAGGCTCTTGGAAAAACTCCTGGGGAGTTATAGTGATAGGGAAATTAAGCGATTAATGCCCATTGTGGATAAAATCGAAAGCCTGGAAGCTGAAATGAAGGCTTTAAGCGATGAACAGCTTAGGAATAAAACAAGGGAATTTAAGGAAAGACTGTCCAGGGGCGAAACCTTGGACGATATTTTGCCGGAAGCTTTTGCAGTGGTTAGGGAGGCATCTGACAGGGTACTTGGAATGAGACATTTTCGCGTTCAGCTTTTAGGAGGCATTGTACTGCACCAGGGAAGGATTGCCGAGATGAAAACCGGTGAAGGTAAGACGCTTGTGGCAACTTTACCTGCCTATTTGAATGCGCTGGAAGGCAAAGGGGTGCATGTGGTTACGGTAAACGACTACCTTGCAAAGCGTGACAGCGAATGGATGGGTAAGGTGTATAATTTTTTGGGCCTCAAAGTGGGACTTATTGTGCATGGTAAAGATGCTGCCCAAAGAAAAGAAGCCTATAATGCGGATATCACCTACGGGACCAATAATGAGTTTGGGTTTGATTATCTTAGGGACAATATGGTAATTTATAAAGAAGATATGGTGCAGCGGGGGCATCATTATGCGATTGTGGACGAGGTGGACAGCATACTTATTGATGAAGCAAGGACACCTCTTATAATATCCGGTGCGGGGGATAAGTCCACCGATTTATACAACCTTGCCGACCAATTTGTGAGAAAGTTAACCATGAAGAAGTTTGCAGAATCGGACGATAAAAGACTTGATGATGACATAGATGCCGATTACATTGTGGATGAAAAGGCACATACGGCTACGTTAACCCAGAGGGGTATTAAGAAGGCGGAGGAGTTTTTTGGACTGGAAAACCTGTCGGACCCGGAAAACATCACCATATCCCATCATATCAATCAGGCGCTGAAGGCCCATGGTATCATGAAAAGGGATAAGGACTACGTGGTAAAAGACGGGGAAGTAATAATTGTAGATGAGTTTACAGGGCGCTTGATGTTTGGCAGGAGGTACAGCGACGGACTGCACCAGGCCATTGAAGCAAAGGAAGGTGTAACGGTGGAGCGGGAAAGCAAAACCCTTGCTACCATTACCTTCCAGAACTACTTCAGGATGTATAAAAAACTTGCCGGTATGACGGGTACGGCCCAGACGGAAGAAGAGGAATTCAGAGCCATATATAAGCTGGATGTCGTGGTAATACCAACCAATAAGCCCATGCGGAGAATAGACTACCCCGATGTGGTGTATAAAAACGAAAGAGGAAAATTCAAGGCAGTGGTGAATAATATTATAGAATGCCATAAAAAAGGGCAGCCGGTACTGGTTGGTACTGTAACCATCGAAAAATCGGAATTATTGAGCAGTATGCTGAAGAAGCACGGGATTCCCCATGAGGTGCTAAACGCCAAGTATCATGAGAAGGAAGCGGAAATAATTGCACAGGCAGGTAAAAAGGGAGCGGTTACCATAGCAACCAATATGGCCGGGCGCGGTACCGATATTATGCTGGGTGGTAACCCGGAATATATGGCAAAACATGAAATGAAAAAAATGGGCTATAGTGATGAGATTTTGGTTGAAGCCACGGGTTTTGCCGATACGGATAACCCGGAAATTTTAGAAGCACGCCGTGTATTCCGCCAGTTGTACGAAAAGTATAAGGAGCAGACCAGCAAGGAGCATGATGAAGTAGTTGCCCTTGGGGGCCTGCAGATTATAGGTACCGAGCGCCATGAGAGCAGGCGCATTGACAACCAGCTGAGGGGTCGTGCGGGACGCCAGGGGGACCCGGGAGCGTCAAGGTTTTATATTTCACTGGAAGACGACCTCATGCGCTTATTTGGCTCCGAAAAGGTTTTAAGCCTTGTGGAAGCACTGGGCCTGGGGGAAGATGAACCCATTGAGCATAAGATGCTGTCCAATGCTATTGAAAATGCCCAGAAACGGGTGGAAGGCAGGAATTTTGATATCCGCAAGCATGTGCTTCAGTATGACGATGTGATGAACCAGCAAAGGGAAATAATATACGGACAAAGGAGAAAGGTGTTGGACGGGGAAAACTTAAAGCCGTCCATACTTAAGGCTATTGAAGGACTCATAGACTATATGCTTAACTTGTATACTTCCGAGAGTCCTTATCCCGAAGACTGGAACTGGGCTAGTTTGATTGAATATGCAGAAAGTATTTTCCTGCCCAAGGGGGCATTGCAATACACAAAGGAAGAGCTGGAGGACCTGACCCGGGAGGATTTGCGTGAGAGATTGGTGAAAATTGCCCATGAGCAGTATGAATTAAAAGAGCAGGAATTTGGCTCCGAAAACATGCGCGAGCTGGAACGCGTGGTTTTGCTGAGAGTTGTGGATATGAAATGGATGGACCACATAGACAATATGGAGCAGTTGCGCCAGGGAATTGGTCTTAGGGCCTACGGGCAGCGGGACCCTGTTGTGGAATATAAGTTTGAAAGTTATGATATGTTTGAAGAAATGATCCGTTCCATACATGAGGACACGGCAAAGATTATTTACCACAGCCATCTGCAGCGGCTGCCGGAAAGACAAAAGGTTGCTGAGCCCATTAATGCGGTTCATGGGGACGGGCCGGCAAAACCCGTTGTAAAGGGCAAGAAAGTGGGCAGAAATGATCCCTGCCCTTGTGGAAGTGGCAAAAAGTACAAAAAATGCTGCGGAGCATAATGATTTAATAAAAATAAAAATCAATGAAAGGTGTGGAGAAAATGTTGGAATTTGAGCAATATAAGCTGGATTTGGAAGAAATGAAAAAAGATATTGATGAAATGAGGGTTTCTCTTTGACATCCCCAGGCTGAAAGATGAAATCAATAAGCTGGAAGAACAATCGGCAGACCCAAATTTTTGGACCGATATGGATAAATCCCAAAAGGTTTTGCAGAAGATAAAAGGGCTGAAGGAAAAAGTAAAGAGGTTTGAAGATTTACAGCAAAAATGGGAGGATACCACCGTACTGGTGGAGCTGGCAATCCAGGAAGAGGATATGTCCGTGCTGGATGAAGTGGAGGAAAGTTTCGGGCAGTTAAAGAAGGACTTGGAAAACATGCGCCTGGAAACATTGTTGAACGGGCCCTATGATAAGAACAATGCCATTCTTTCGCTTCATGCGGGAGCAGGGGGTACCGAGGCGCAGGATTGGGTGGAAATGCTTTTGCGCATGTTTACCCGATGGGCAGAAAAAAAGGGGTATACCGTAAAAATGCTGGACTATTTGCCCGGGGATGATGCAGGGGTTAAAAGTGCTACCATTTTGATTCAGGGTTTAAATGCTTACGGGTATGCAAAATGTGAAAAGGGTGTTCACAGGCTTGTTAGGATATCTCCTTTTGATGCTTCCGGGCGCCGGCATACATCTTTTGCTTCGGTGGATGTGATGCCCGAGATTGACGACGATGTGGAAATTGATATTAATCCTGACGACTTAAAGATTGATACCTATCGTTCCAGCGGTGCGGGAGGCCAGCATGTGAACAAAACCGAGTCCGCCATACGGATCACCCATATCCCTACCGGTATTGTTGTACAGTGTCAAAATGAACGTTCCCAGCATCAGAACCGGGAAACGGCCATGAAGATGCTGAAGTCAAAGCTCATGGAGCTTAAGGAAAAGGAGCAAAAGGAAAAGATTGAGGACCTTAAGGGGGAACAAAAGGAAATTGCCTGGGGAAGCCAGATCAGGTCCTATGTTTTTCATCCTTATAACCTGGTTAAGGACCATCGTACCGGTTACGAGGTGGGAAATATCAATGCGGTAATGGATGGGGAACTGGACGGGTTTATCAATGCATACCTGAAAGCGGCCAGCCTCGGACAGCTAAACATAAAATAAAAATTTTTGTTTTAATACCGTTGAAATATATGGTATTATATATGTAGCGGTGGTCAGATTATGTATAAGGGCAGGGGGGATTTAATGTCAATGCAGTTTGTCATTTTCAAAATAGAGGCGGAAGAATTTGGCGTGGATATTATGAAGGTAAAAGAGATTATTAAGCCCCTTCAAATTGTAAGGGTTCCCAATACGCCCGTGTTCATTGAAGGGATTATCAATTTGAGGGGTAAAGTTCATCCCGTATTTAACCTTAGGAAGAAGTTTGGTTTTCCTGAAAAACCCTTTGACGATGATACCAAGATTGTCATTGTGGATGTAAACGGAGTTGATATTGGTTTTATTGTGGACGAGGTAAATGAGATTGTGCGCATTGAAGAGGACCAGATTGAAGAAGCACCCAGGTTTATTAGCGGTGTAAACAGCCAATATATAAGCGGTGTTGGGAAAATTGACAGCCGGATGATAATCATCCTTGACTTGGATCTTGTGCTTTCGGTTGACGAACAGGAGCAACTGAAGGCAGTGAATAAATCTTAACTTAAGCAGCAAGTAATGATACTATAATTATCAATGGGAGGAAGAACATCATGCGTAACTTGACAATTGTTGGTATTATGGTGGATAAGAGAACCGATGCCGCACCAAAGGTTCAGGAAATATTAACCCGTTATGGGGATAATATTATCGGCCGGTTTGGACTGCATGACCCCGAGGAAGAGCAAAATGGCCTTATTACGCTGAATGTACGGGGCGAGCAGGACTTGATTGATAAATTGCTTGGAGAACTCTCATCCCTTGAAGGTGTTAAGGTAAAAAGCATGGAAATGAAATAATCTGCATAAATGCATAAATAAAGAAAGCTTACGGAAGTAGGGAAATTATAAAATTCTTTACTTCTTTTTTTTCATCTTGTATGATATAATATTTAATCGGTTTGACTATGCTTATAGTTGTAGGGATTGAGGTGAATCTATGTTTGAAAAGCTTGCTTTTATTGAAGAAAGGTATGATGAATTAAGCAAGAAAATTAGCGACCCTGAAATAATTGCCGATCAGGAACAGTGGAGGAAACTGTGCAAGGAACATGCGGATATTACCCCTATTGTTAATAAATACAGAGAATACAAAAAGGTCAGTGAAACCATAACGGAGGCCCGGCAGCTGCTGGATGAGCAATTGGATAAGGACTTTAGGGATATGGTTGAATTGGAATTGCAGGAAAGCAAGGAAAAGATTGAAAAGATTAAGGATGAGCTGAAGATACTTTTACTGCCTAAGGACCCTAATGATGATAAAAATGTTATCATGGAAATACGTGGCGGAGCCGGTGGAGAAGAAGCAGCTTTATTTGCCGCTGACCTGATGCGCATGTATTCAAGATATGCGGAACGTAAGAGGTGGGGTATAGAGATACTTAGCTCTAATCCTACAGATATAGGCGGATTTAAAGAGATTTGTTTCATGATTGAAGGCCGGGGGGCATATAGCAGGTTAAAGTTTGAAAGTGGTGTGCACAGGGTGCAAAGGATACCTACTACCGAATCCGGAGGAAGAATCCATACATCCACCGTAACGGTGGCAGTTCTTCCGGAAATGGAAGAAGTGGAAGTTGAAATAAATCCAAATGACTTAAGGATTGATGTGTTCAGAGCAAGCGGGCCGGGAGGGCAATGCGTTAATACAACCGATTCGGCGGTAAGGATTACCCACTTGCCTACAGGTTTGGTGGTATCGTGCCAGGACGAAAAATCCCAGCATAAAAACAAGGAAAAGGCAATGAAAATCCTCCGTTCCCGGTTGTATGAGCTGATGCAGCAGCAGCAACATCAAGAAATCGCCCAGGCCCGTAAAAGCCAGGTCGGTACGGGGGATAGAAGCGAAAGGATACGTACGTATAATTTTCCCCAGGGAAGGGTAACCGACCATCGAATAGGGTTGACTCTTCACAAGATTGAGTCCATCCTGGACGGGGATCTGGACGAAATCATTGATGCATTAATCACCAACGATCAAAGTGAGAAGCTGAAACAGGCGGCGATGTAATTTATATGCATTTAGGGCAAACTAAAAAGTTTGCCCTTTTATTATTATAAAGTATACGATAGGGATGCCGTGAATAAAATGTTATAACAAGTTATTTTCAGGAGGAGCTATATGAGGCATCTGATGGAGATTACCCTGACAGGATTTGCAGCCGGGATGGTGGGTACCGGCCTGGGCGGGCTTATAGCCTTTGTGGTCAATAAAAAGGGAAGCCGGTTTATGAGCTTTATAATTGAATTTTCCGCAGGATTGATGATGGCAGTGGTATGCTTTGATTTACTGCCCCATTCTTTTGAACTGGGCGGCCTGTGGTTGTCGGTTGCGGGAGTATTGCTGGGGGTAATTACCATAATTTACCTGGAAGATATTATAAACAAGCTGCAAAAGGACCACAAGCCAAAAGGGATTAATATTAGGCTTAAGCGCATTGGGATTTTGATGATGCTTGGGATAGCCGTGCATAATTTTCCCGAGGGGCTTGCCGTAGGCTCCGGATTTGAAGCTTCAGTACATCTTGGATTAAGCCTGACACTTGTGATGGCGCTCCATGATATTCCCGAAGGGATGGCCATGGCCGTGCCCATGAAAGCAAGCGGTATGGCAACCTGGAAGGTGATTTTTTATGCCGTGCTTACCGGCGTGCCAACGGGATTCGGTGCTCTTGTTGGAGCATTGCTGGGCGAGATTTCGAAGGAGTCAATTGCCCTTTGCTTAAGCTTTGCCGCCGGTGCAATGCTGTATGTTGTGTGCGGTGATTTGATCCCCGAGTCCAAAAGCATTTATAGGGGCAGATTATCGACAATAGGTAATATATTGGGTATAATAATAGGGATAATAATATCAGTATGTTCCCATTAAAGCCAAGCATGAATTTATGGGCGTAATAAATGGAGTGAATACTTATGACAAAGATTATAAAAATAAACGAAGAAGAACCTGAGCAGGATAAGATCAGGCTTGCAGCCCAGGTTTTGCAGGAAGGCGGTACGGTAGCATTTCCCACCGAAACGGTTTATGGCCTGGGGGCAAATGCCTTGTCAGAAGATGCGGTAAAAAAAATTTTTGAAGCCAAGGGACGTCCTGCGGATAATCCGCTTATAGTACATATTGCAGAGTATGATGAAATAAACAGGCTGGTATGTGGTATTTCTGAGCAGGCAAAACGGCTTACCGATAAATTTTGGCCCGGCCCCCTGACGGTGATTTTAAAAAAAAGGGACATAGTACCCGATATCATTACTGCAGGGCTGGATACGGTTGCAATCCGGTTTCCTTCCCATCCCATTGCCCGCAGCCTTATCCGTGAAGCCGGTGTTCCAATTGCAGCACCCAGCGCGAACACTTCGGGCAAGCCAAGTCCAACCACTGCCCGGCATGTGATGGATGATTTATTGGGCAAGGTGGATATGATTATTGACGGGGGAAGCACTGAGGTAGGGCTGGAGTCCACGGTGGTGGATATGAGCGGTGAATGCCCTGTCTTATTGAGACCGGGAGGGATTACCTATGAACAGCTCCGGGATGTGCTGGGAGAAGTGCAGGTGGACCCTGCCGTTTTGTCCAGGTTACAGGAAAATGGAATCCCCCGGTCGCCGGGTATGAAATATAAGCATTATTCCCCCAATGCAGAGGTCATTATCGTTGAAGGGGAAGAAGAAAAAGTAATCAGTAAGATACAAAAAATGGTGGAAGAATACCGTAAAAAAGGTTTAAAAGTGGGTGTAATGGCTGTACATGAGACGGCTTCTTTTTTTAATGCCGATTGCGTATTGTCCGTGGGTAGTAAAAAAAGGCCTGAGACAATTGCAGCAAACCTGTTTGCTACATTGAGAGAATTTGACCGGCTGGGAATGGAAATTGTCTTTGCCCAATCGGTGGACCAGAAAGGAATAGGTTTGGCGGTCAGAAACAGGCTTAATAAGGCAGCCGGGTTTAATATAATTCAAGCATAGTTACCCATGTAAAGTTTAAGGATAATTAGGTAAAGGTGGTATGGATGAAAAAAGTATTATTTATTTGCACGGGGAATACATGCCGCAGTTGTATGGCGGAAGCAATGTTCAGGAAACTATTGAAAGATAACGGGATAGAAGATGTGGAAGCCGCTTCCGCAGGTACTTCTGTGTTTTTTCCGTCGCCTGCCAGTAAAAATTCCATCCAGGTGATGAGTGAACAGGGCATTGATATATCATCCCATCAGTCCCGCCAGGTTACAGAAGACATGGTGAAGCAGTCCGACCTGGTCCTGACCATGACGGTAAGGCACAGGGAATGGCTGGTGCATTTGTATCCGCAGGCGGCAGATAAGGTTTTTACTTTAAAAGAATTTGCCTATGGTTTGCATGCGGGTAATACCGGCCTTTCATTGGATATTTCCGACCCATTTGGACTGCCGGTGGAATCCTATTCCCAGTGTGCCAGGGAGATATACCAGGCGCTGGAAAAGGTTATTGAAAAAATAAAGGAAGGCAAAATTTAGATATCTGGCGGTGGCAGTATGAGTATTAGCATAACAAGGATGAAAAAAGAAGACCTGGATGATGTGATGGAGATTGAGCATTTAAGCTTTGCAGTTCCATGGTCAAGAGAATCTTTTGAAAATGAAATTGAAAATAACAGGTATGCGTGTTATGTTGTGGCAAAGCAAGGGTATAAGGTGGCCGGTTATGGAGGCATGTGGCTGGTGTTTGATGAAGCCCATATTACAAATATTGCAGTTCACCCTTTCTATAGGAGAAGGGGGATTGGACGCGCCATCCTTAAGGCACTCATTGATATTGCTGAGGACAATCATATAACCAGCATGACCCTGGAGGTCAGGGAAAGCAATATTGCGGCGCAGAAACTGTACGCCGCCTTTGATTTTAAGGTGGTGGGAAGAAGAAAAAACTATTATGCGGATAACCAGGAAGATGCCCTGCTCATGACCAGGACAATAATCTATTAATTTGTTTTAATGTAGAAGGTGATACGGTGACAAAAGAAAAATGCTTTATATTAGGTATAGAAACTTCCTGCGATGAAACGTCAGCAGCGGTAGTACAGGACGGAAGAAAGATATTATCCAATGTGATTTCGTCCCAGGTTGAATTACACAAGCGTTATGGGGGTGTGGTGCCCGAGATAGCTTCGAGGAAGCATATAGAAATGATTGATATAGTAATAAATGATGCACTGGAACAGGCAGGAATGACGCTGGAAGAGGTGGATGCTATTGGAGTGACCTATGGGCCGGGCCTGGTAGGAGCGCTTCTTGTAGGCGTATCAACGGCAAAGGCCATGGCCTTTGCATTGGATAAACCGCTCATCGGGGTACATCATATTGAGGGGCACATAGCGGCTAATTACCTGGAACATTCGGATTTGATGCCGCCCTATATGTGCCTGGTGGCATCGGGAGGCCACAGCCATATTGTTTGGGTAAAAGATTATAAGCAGTTTGAAATTATGGGGCAGACCCGGGATGATGCCGCAGGAGAGGCTTTTGATAAGGTAGCCAGGATTTTAGGGCTTGGTTATCCCGGGGGGCCATTGATTGATAAGCTGGCAAAGCAGGGGAATAAGGATGCGGTGCATTTCCCGCGGGCACGCTTTGAAGATGGTAGCCTGGATTTTAGCTTTAGCGGGGTAAAAACTGCGGTGCTTAATTATATCCACAGGCTGGAGCAGATAGGTGAAAGCTATGACAGGGCGGATATTGCTGCAAGCTTTCAACATGCCGTTGTGGAGGTGCTTGTGGATAAGACCATTGCTGCAGCTAAAAAAGCAGGGGTAAATGCTATTGCACTGGCGGGGGGAGTGGCCGCCAACAGTGCCCTGCGGGAGCTGATGGTGAAAAAAGCTTCAGAGGAGCATATGAAAGTGTATTATCCTTCACCCTTACTTTGTACCGATAATGCGGCAATGATTGCCTGTGCGGCCTATTATGGGCTTCAGGAAGGTATGGAAGCGGGATTGGATTTAAATGCTGTACCCAACCTTCCCTTACTTTCTTCCAATTTGCCAAATTGGAAATAAATAAGGGAAATGTTCGCGTTGTTATGTAAACAAATAAACCGGTTGTCCACAAAAAAGAATTGTTGAAATAGAAAATGTTAGCATTGTGGAAAAACCTTGCATCCCTTGAAAAAAAGCAAGGAAAACACTGTGGATAACTCTGTGGATATTGTGGATTACTTTTTAACAAATGTGCACAACCGTTCTTAATTTATGTGAATGGAATAAAAACAATACAAAAAATAAAGCAGGAATTGATAAAAATTCCTGCTTTGTTTTTTGATAATTTTACTTATTGTGATTTGTATTTGCTAAGGCTTGAGCTTAGCTTGTCCACTAATTGGCTCAGATTCTTGGCAGCTATTTTCATGTTTTCCATTACATGAGTCTGCTGTTCGGTTGTAGCTGCCACTTCTTCACTGGAGGCAGCGGTTTGCTGTGAAATGGAAGAAATATTTTCTATTGCATCAATGACATCGTTTTTAGCCGAATCCATTTGAATGATGGCCTTATTAACATCATTAATCATTTCCACTATCTTTTTGGTTCCGGCTGCTATATCGTTAAAAGCATTGTTTACTTTGTTAACGGCTTCGTTTTGTTCAATGGTTGATTTTTTAACCGATTCCGTTGATTGGACTGCAAAGGCCGTTTCTTCCTGTATGGAGGCCACCAGGTTGTTTATTTCTTCGGTGGACTGCCTGCTCTGGTCGGCAAGCTTTCTTACTTCTTCTGCCACCACTGCAAACCCTTTTCCTGCTTCCCCGGCTCTTGCAGCTTCAATGGCAGCATTTAATGCCAGCAGGTTTGTCTGTTCTGCTATATTTTCAATTGACTCCACAAACAAGCCTATATCCTTGGATTTGTTGTTAAGGGTTTCAATCACATTAAATATTTGCTTTGTTATTGCCGTATTTTCTTCTGTTTTCTTCTTTAGCAACTCCATGGTTTCTATACCGACATTGTTCAATCTGCTGATTACGTCGGTTTGGTCAAGGACATTCTTATAACTGTTTAGCACATGGTTGATTTGAGTGGATAACTTATCAACTACCGTGACACCTCTCTGGGATTGAATTGCCTGTTCCGATGCCCCTTTTGCAATTTCGTCTATGGTAATGCTTATTTGCTCAATAGCATTGGCAGCATTTTCAGCAGCAGCTTCTACCTGGGAAGAAGATTCATCAATTGAAGAAATCAATGAAAAGAATTGTTCAATCAGTCCCCTAATCTCGCCCAGTATAACATTTATAATGGGAGTTATTTCACCAATTAATTTGTAATCGTGTTCAACAATGTCCTTTGAATAATTTCCTTTTTGTATTTCTCTAATTTCCTCGGCAAACTTTTTTAATGTATTATTAATGGATCTCTTTATTAAGAACCATACAACTATATACGAAATTATGAAATTATACTTGATACAAGTACGGAAACAGAGACTTTCCAATCCCTGAAGATGGCTTGAAATATTAGTGAAAGAGCTATAAAGAATATAAGTGGCAGATACATAATAAGTTTAAGTTTTACTTCATCTGGAATATTGAGCTTTTTATGTTTCATACCTAGACCTCCTGTAACTGTTTTGCATGAATATTGCAAAATTTGATAATATATTGTATTCGTCAAATTATGTATAAAATCCTTCTTTATTTTGAAAATTTTTATATATAAAAAAATTCTGATATTGGGTCAAAAAATATCCTGTTGCCAAATATATAAATGCATGAAAAAATATGGCAACAGGATATGTAAAAAGACTTTAAGATGCAATTTCCTTTTCATTGGTCAACGGGGTGGCATTTCTCAGTGTGAAAACGAATATAGGGAATAAGAAAAAGAATATAACACTTAAAACCGTAAATACAACTGCTTGATCGCCCTTATATCTCTTAAAAAAGTGGTAGATAACAATTATATTGAAAATGAAATAAGCAAGGCCTACAAGAGTGCCCAGAACCGGTATTATATTTATAATACCAACTACTATGGGTGCTACAGGTAAAACTATTTCCAGATTTGTTACGGTATAATTGCCAATTTTGATTTCTTTTAGTATTTTTCCAAGTATGTATAACTGCAAGATAGGTATAAAAGCAAACCATGGGTATTCAATGTTTTCATTTTTAGCTAAGCCGTATAATCCAATGGCAAGTAATATGTAAAGGCCTATACCAATAACGAAAAACAATAGGGCAAAACCGCCAAGTATTGCAACGAATAATGAAAAATTGGTCATTATATCCCTCCTTTCTAAATATCATATTTATGGAAATTATATCTTATCTATATAACATATTCAAGAAAAATATAAAAGATAACAAAAATAAAGTGACTTATGACCTTGATTTATAATATAATAATAAGTATAATGTAATACATAAATCAAAATAATTGAAAAATGCAGTGATTGAGAAGAGTAGATCATACACACTTACAGAGAGAGGCTATCATCGGGTGGAAGTAGCCTTAAGTTCCTGTATGATTGAAGTGTGCTCATGAGCAGAAAGGGGGAAAGCAAGTATCCTTTTCCGGTGGCACCGTTAAAACCTTTTGAGATGGGGTTAATCCTCAAGCAGAGTGGAACCGCGATAACTTTGCCTCTGTACCGGTGTGTACATGGCGAAGTTTTTTAGTTTAATCGTTAGTTTAATCGCAATAAATATATTAAAAAGTGAGGTGTAGTATGTTTAAGACAATAAAAGAAGACATAAAAGTAATACTGGACAGGGACCCTGCGGCAAGAAACTGGTTTGAAGTGTTGCTTTTGTATCCGGGTCTACATGCCTTATTGTGGCACAGGGTAAGCCATTGGCTCTACAATAAGAAAATGTATTTCCTGGCCAGGGCTATTTCGCAGATAACCCGCTTTTTTACAGGCATTGAGATACACCCGGGAGCCAAAATCGGCAAAGGGGTATTTATTGACCACGGCATGGGTGTGGTCATAGGAGAAACTACTGAGATTGGAGATAATTGTACCATATATCAGGGAGTCACCCTTGGAGGTACGGGAAAGGATAAAGGTAAAAGGCATCCTACCATCGGCAATAATGTGTTGATTGGTGCAGGTGCCAAGGTATTGGGTCCCTTTAAAGTAGGAGACAATTCAAAAATTGCTGCAAATGCGGTTGTATTAAGGGAAGTGCCTCCAAACAGTACGGTGGTTGGAGTGCCCGGAAGGGTGGTAACAAAGGATAATAAGAGGGTTGCGCCGGCGGCGGTAACGATAGACCTGGATCAAATCCACGTTCCCGACCCGGTATCCATGGAATTGAGCAGCCTTTTGGCAAGGCTGGAGCAGTTGCAGAGGGAGCTGTATGAATGCCAGTTAAGGGAAAAGAACAAAGCTCAAAGCAAGGAGCGGAACAACTAATATGCTGACAAGGGGACTGATAAGGAGGAAGCTTAAATGAGATTATATAATACGCTTACAAGACGAAAGGAAGAGTTTAAGCCTATAACTCCCGGGCAGGTGACCATGTATTCCTGTGGGCCCACGGTGTACAACTATTTCCATATAGGAAATGCAAGACCTTTTATCATTTTTGATACATTAAGAAGGTATTTGGAATACAAGGGATACAAGGTAATTTTTGTGCAGAACTTTACGGATGTGGATGATAAGATGATTAATAAGGCAAAGGAAGAGGGAATCACCGTAAAGGAGCTGGGAGAAAAATTTATTAAGGAATACTTTACGGATGCAAGGGGGCTGGGGATTAAAGAAGCCACCTTTCATCCAAAGGCAACTGAAAACATAGATGCCATTATCGAGTTGATAAAAAAATTAGAAGAAAAAGGCTATGCCTATAATGTGGACGGCGATGTTTATTTCAGTACCAGGAAATTTAAAGAGTACGGCAAGCTGTCCCACCAGCCCCTGGAAGAACTGGAGGCAGGGGCCAGGGTCGGTGTGGATGAGAAAAAAAGGGACCCCATGGATTTTGCCCTTTGGAAGAAACAAAAGCCGGGGGAAATTGCATGGGAAAGCCCATGGGGTATGGGCAGGCCGGGGTGGCATATAGAATGTTCTGCCATGGCCAATAGGTACCTGGGCACCACCATTGATATACACAGCGGTGGTCAGGACCTAATTTTCCCCCATCATGAAAATGAAATTGCCCAAAGTGAGGCTGCCAATGATGCCCCCTTCGCCAATTACTGGCTGCATAATGGCTATATAAATGTGGATAACCAAAAGATGTCCAAGTCATTAAATAATTTTTTTACGGTCAGGGATGTGGCAAAGGAATATGACTATGAGGTAATCCGGTTTTTCATGCTTTCGGCCCACTACCGCAATCCCATTAATTTCAGCAAGGAACTGATGGAGCAGGCAAAAAGCGGGCTGGAAAGGTTGTATACCTGCCTGGACAACCTGGAGTTTTTTAAGCAAAAGGCTGAAGACAGGGAAATGAACGAACAGGAGATAGAGCTGTCAGAAAAAATACGTAAATACAAGGATAATTTTATTGAAGCCATGGACGATGATTTAAACACTGCGGATGCCATTGCAGCCCTTTTTGAAATGGTAAGGGAAATAAATGCAAATATTACTGCTACCAGTGCTTCATCGGTGAGCATAATCGAATTTGCAACAAATACTGTAAAGGAGCTGGGCAGTGTATTGGGCATACTGCAGAAAGAAAAGGGCGGTTCCCTGGATGCTGAAATAGAAGAATTGATTGAAAAAAGGCAGCAGGCAAGGAAAGAAAAAAACTGGGCTTTGGCGGACAGCATACGGGATCAGCTTAAAGAAATGGGAATAATACTTGAAGATACGCCCCAGGGTGTAAAGTGGAGAAGGGCTTAAACATAAATGTATGGCTTTATGCGGTTTTTCATATCCTAAGCTTTAGGATATGTTCTTTTTGTGCTATTATTTAACAGGAGGTGCTTTTTATGTCGTGGAGAGGATTCAGGTATCAAACGGGAGAAGTAAAGGAAATAGTGCGGGAATTGAAAGAAAAAGGGTTTGCGGAAGCTGATGCGGATACGGATGAGGAGCTGGAAGAGTTGCTAAAGGACTTGGAGAAGGAAGGTATTTATAGGGTTGAAGGGCTTCCGGAAGATTATGAAGCCCGGGATTTGGCAGAAGAGCCGGAGTTTTATGTAAGAATGGGCTTTTATACAAGTCCCGTAAAGGCTGAGGACATTGAAAAAGACAAGATATTGTATATTGATTTTTTTAGAATAGAAGAGCCGGAAGAAAGCTATGATGATATATTTTGGGGATAAGGTGACGAGGTATACTTATGCTGGATGAATTTTTTAAAAGTACGGTAAACGCGCTGATGAAAAAAGAAAATATAGACCCTATTCAGTACTCACCTCTGGTCCTTGCATATATAGGCGATGCGGTATACGAGCTTTATATTCGCTCAATGCTGGTTTTTAAGGGCAATGCACCGGTTCATGCACTGCATAAAAAAGCAGTACTTCTTGTGAAAGCCAAGGCGCAAAGTGATATTATTCACAAGATTGAGCCCATGCTTACGGAGGAGGAGTATGCGGTTTATAAGAGGGGACGAAATGCAAAATCTTCAACCGTTCCTAAAAATGCAGATGTGAGTGAATACCGTCATGCTACCGGTTTTGAGGCGCTGGTAGGATACCTATATCTTAAGGGGGAAATGCAAAGGCTTCAGGAGCTGTTTATGTTGGCCCTGGATTGCAGTTGACGGCAGTGTAAAATATTTGTATGGGATTGGAGAATATATATGTTCCGGTCGGATATAAAAAAACCTTCGGACCACTGGCAGGATTATTTTTATATTGTCCTGGGCACCATCCTGATGGCGGCGTCCATGAACATGTTTCTTGTGCCAAATAAAATTGTTGCCGGTGGTATAAGCGGTTTTGCTACGGTACTTTTTTATTTGTTTAAGTTTCCCGTAGGAACCACCATGTTTGTTTTAAATGTACCTTTGTTCCTGCTGGGCATAAGGTACCTGGGTGGTTTCTTTGGTGTTAAAACCTTGTTTAGCACGGCTTTGCTTTCCGTTGTTATAGATTTAACAACTTTTTTGCCGGTTATTACACGAGACCCATTGCTTGCTTCCATTTATGGGGGTATAATAATGGGGGTAGGGATGGGCTTTGTTTTCCGATCCGGGGCTACCACGGGAGGTACTGATTTAGCTGCAAAACTCATACATAAATTTGTGCCGCTGTTTACCATAGGGCAATTGTTATTGATAGTTGACGTTGTTATTATTGCTTTTGCTGCAGCTGTTTTCCATAACTATGACATGGCTTTGTATGCAGTGGTGACCCTGTTCGTATCTTCAAAAGTCATTGATGGGATTGTGGAAGGGGTTAATTTTGCAAAGGCTGTATTCATTATTTCAACTCATTCAAATCGCATTGCGGAAAGAATCATGAAGGACCTGGATCGGGGAGTAACGGGCCTGGAAGGTATGGGTATGTACACCGGCCAGGAAAAAACGGTTCTGATGTGCGTATTGAAAAGAACAGAAATACCGGCTTTGAAATCAATTGTAAAAGAGATTGATAAAAATGCATTTATTATTCTTGCAGATGCAAGGGAAGTATTAGGAGAGGGCTTTAAGACTTATTACTAAAACGTGAAAGGAGAATGAAGTGTGGAAAAGGAAAAGTTAAAACGACTTTCCATTGCTGCAACTAAAATCAGGAAACATGCAATTGAAGCAGTGTACAGCGCAGCTTCCGGACATCCGGGCGGTTCACTGTCTATTGCGGATATTTTAGCCGTATTATATTTTGATGTGATGAATGTGAAACCTGATGACCCAAAGTGGGAGGATAGGGATCGTCTGGTCCTTTCCAAGGGACACTGTACCCCTGCTCTTTATGGTGCACTGGCTGAAAAGGGCTTTTTCCCGGTTAGTGAATTGAAAAAATTCCGCCAGATAGATAGTTTTCTGCAGGGGCATCCGGATATGAAAGGGGTTCCCGGTGTGGATATGTCCACCGGTTCCTTGGGTCAGGGTATTTCTGCAGCCAACGGTATGGCCATTGCCGGGAAACTGTCAAATAAAAGCTACAGGGTGTATGCCATATTAGGCGACGGAGAACTTCAGGAAGGACAAGTATGGGAAGCTGCCATGTTTGCAGCCCATTATAAGCTGGATAATCTGACTGCTTTTGTAGACTTTAACGGACTGCAAATTGACGGAGACATATCCAAGGTTATGTCGCCTCTGCCCATTGATGAAAAATTCAGGGCTTTTGGCTGGCATGTTATTGTTATTGATGCCCATGATTATGAACAGATTGAAAATGCAATTAATGAGGCAAAAAATACAAAAGGAAAGCCCACTATGATTGTGGCAAAGAGTATCAAAGGAAAAGGTGTATCCTTCATGGAAAACGAGCCGGGTTGGCATGGAAATGCTCCCAAGAAAGAACAGTATGAACAGGCTATAAAAGAATTGGATGCGCAGCTTTCGGCATTGGAGGTGGAGTAAATGGCAGATAAAATTGCGACAAGAGAAGCTTATGGAAACGCTTTGGCAGAATTTGGTGAAAAATACGATATTATCGTATTAGATGCGGATTTGTCCAAATCGACAAAAACCGATACCTTTAAAAAGAAGTTCCCTGAAAGGTTTATAAACGTGGGAATTGCAGAGGGCAATATGATGTCCACTGCTGCAGGAATAGCCACCTGCGGTAAAATAGTATTTGCCAGTTCCTTTGCCATGTTTGCGGCAGGAAGGGCTTTTGAACAGGTAAGAAATTCCATAGGGTATCCGAATCTAAATGTAAAAATAGGCGCAACCCATGCAGGTATTTCCGTAGGAGAAGACGGAGCTTCCCACCAATGCCTGGAAGACATAGGTGTTATGAGAACCATTCCCAATATGGTTATCATAAACCCGGCGGATGCGGTTGAAGCAAGGGCAGCGGTTGAGGCGGCAATTAAACATTACGGTCCTGTATACCTGAGATTTGGAAGACTTGCAGTACCGGTTATCTTTGATAAGGATACGTATAAATTTGAACTTGGGAAAGGTGTACAACTGGAAGACGGAAGCGATGTAACCATTATTGCAACAGGCCTGATGGTACCCGAAGCCCTGGAGGCAAAGAAGATTCTGGATGCGGAAGGGATAAGCGCAAGGGTTATCAATATCCATACCATAAAGCCCATTGATAAGGATATAATTGTAAAGGCAGCAAGGGAAACCGGGGCAATTGTAACGGCAGAAGAGCACAATATTTATGGAGGCCTGGGAAGCGCAGTTGCAGAAGTGCTGGTTGAAAATTATCCTGTACCCATGAGACGGGTAGGGGTGGAAGACCAGTTTGGAAGGTCCGGTAAGCCTAAAGACCTGTTGGAGCTTTATGGCCTTACCGCAAAAAATATTGTTGCAAAGGTAAAGGACGTACTGCAATCAAAATAGAAAAGGACGTACTGCAATCAAAATAGATATGAAATTTAATATTCTCAATAAAAAAGGGCAGACCGGTAGGTTCTGCCCTTTTAAATAACTTTTCTTTAAACCTATGATTTCAATTTAAGCTTATAGGCCGGGTCTGTAACCGAGTTTATTTTTATGGCAAAGCTGTTCTTATTACGTATGTCCTCATCTGTTATAATGTGTATATCCAGTAAACCGTCCATTTTGTAACCGGTTTTTAAATAATTCATTTCGGCAAGGCACAGGCTCCAGCCCTGGAACCAATTGAGCATTTCCCTTTTTTGCTGTTCCGTTCCCTGGAAGTGAACCAATAAATCAATATCACTGCCGGGGCCTGCGGTACCGTCATTTGTACTTCCAAATAAATAGATGGCTTTTACACCAAAGGCCTTTGGGTCAAAAGTAGAGGCCAGATTCTCGGCCATATAAAAGCGCCAGCGCCATGCACTGTCAGTAAAAATATGTTCATCATACTTTAATGGTTTTACATTCTTTGATGCTTCCGGCAAGCGGGCGGTTGAATGATGGGACAGGTATCCTACCGCTTCTTCCAGGTCGGCGTTCATGGATATTTTAAGCACCCTTCCGTTTGATGAACCAGGTACGCTGATTACCTTTACTACATTTTCCAGG
The DNA here is from genome assembly GCA_012735465.1 of Clostridiaceae bacterium. Classification (GTDB taxonomy): domain Bacteria; phylum Bacillota; class Clostridia; order SK-Y3; family SK-Y3; genus JAAYHJ01. Next base: position 4,256 of record JAAYHJ010000026.1, on the reverse strand, counting down.
TATTGATATTCAGGGAGAATTTCTTTTAAAATATTTTTTGATTTATTCAGGAAAACGGAATTAAAGATGGTCTTGTCATCATCGGGGTACAGGGGTAAATAACGGATATTCGCCTCTACCAAGTCCTGGAAAAAGTGGGTTCCGAAAGATAATTCGGGCATATACCCGGTTTTTCTCTTTGCAACTTCAATCAGGGCAGCCGTATTGCATATATCCGCATACCCTACCCGTACGCCCAGTTTAATGTCCCCGCGGCTTCCCCAGCGCCCCGGGCCGATGAGTATAAACTGGCGCTTGGGCAGTATGGAGTTTAGTAAGCCCACTACTTTACCCACATTGTTGAGGTCTTCCAGTTTATCAAGCCCATTGTATTCATCCGGGTCAACATATACTATGTATGAAATATTATTAATTTCCCCGTTTGATATGTAACGGCGTGCGGAAAAGATGATATCCTTACTAGGTAAATCCTTTGGGATGGGAGCCGGAGCGCTGTCCTGTGAAAAGCTTTGAGGCCGGCACTGAAGCAGGTATAAATCCTTTCCATCCGATGCAAACTCAATATCAACGGGCAATCCAATCTTTTCCCTCAATGTTTTTAACATTATGTTCAACTGCTTAATATAGGGGGAATCGGAAATTATACCATCAAAGGTAACTACCAGGTCATCCTTTTCAAAATCAATTTCAAATCGGTTTGGCCTCCGCATATGATCATACTCAAATATGGACACTACCTTATTGATATTATCAATTTGGTTCCCATATTCCTTTAGCACCGATGCAATCTCCACCGTTTCAAAGATTCCCTTTTCAAGGTTGATGACGTCCATCTTTTTAGGTGAATAGCGTTTTATCTCTTCCGGCACAATGTTTACACGAATCCCCGGCTGTTCAGGGGATACCAGTACCGGGAAGTCATCGCTAACTCGGTCAACCGCACGGGTTCCCAGCCCAGGTACCATGCGCACAAGTCCGTCCTCGCGCTTTATGCGCGGCGACCAGCGGTATTCATTATAACTAAAGGCGACCCCGGAGAAGAGAGGGAAAAAGTACCTTCCCACCTTGGTTCCTACCACCTCTTGAATCAATATGCCCATTTCTTCATGGAAATCCAGCAGGTCCCTTTCTGCCCTGTATTGTATGGCATCCGGCCCGAAAACCGATGCATAAACCTCTATTATGGCGTCCATCAGGGCTTCCAGGCGTTCCTTCTTTGTACCCTGATTGCTTAAAAACAGGCTCTTATATTTTCCTGAAAAAGCCGTTCCTGCCTGGTCTTCCAGCAGGCTGGAACTGCGTACGATAAGGGGAACATCCCCAAAATCATCCAGTGCCACGGAAAGGCTTTTAACGATTTCCGGTGGCAGCTTTGAATTTTTCATTAGCTGTACTATGTTGGGGTATTCTATGCGTATTTCATGTATTTCCTTGTACTTTTGCTCGTTTAACTCTTCAAGGTTATTGAAATGTAAAAACTCCGTTATTGCATCGGTTGTAATATACCAAGTCTTTGGAACTTTAACCGAGCTTAAAACAGGGTATTCTTCCGCTGCTTTTTCAAGGATTTTTTGAGCCAGGAACAATCCCACGGCCTTTCCGCCAAGCTTGCCCTTGCTGCCCACGGGCAGTATTATCCTGTTTATTATGTCAAAAAAGTCCCTGTAGCTTATATATTTTTTTGCAATGCCTATAAATTCCGTTTTATCCGATAAAATGTGGCTTATCAGGCTTACATTTAACCAACGCTCCTGGGGTGAATAAAAGGGGATACTGCCTTTCATGGCCTCATGGTATTTGTTGAGCTCATCAATAATTTTCTGCAGTGACGGTGAAACACAACAAATTGCTTTAATCAGGGAATATATGCTGACTTCCTGTATCCACTTCTTCACCTGCATAGTGATTTCGTTATTTGTAAGATGCTTTTTAGCCACATTAAATGTCTTTTTATAAATGCTGGCAATATCCTCAAGGGGTTCCATTGCTGTAGGGTAGTTTGTATATCCTTCGTCAAGAATTTTGCTGGTTGAAGAATTATTGAAAATTTCGTAGGCCTCTTTAACTCCGTTAATGAGAAGATAATTTATCATTTTCCTGCAGATGTGTGAAAGCATTTTATGGTCGGTGTGATAAAAGAAATCGACAATGACTTCCCATTCCCTGTAAATTTTTTCATTGTTTTTCTCGTTCAGCCTGGACATTTCCCATTCGTTTATAACCGACTTCATCTGCCGGTAGAGGACCGTTTGGCCGATTCGGTCAGCAATGGTTCGGATTAGCTTGCTTTCTTTTTCCAAGAAATAACCTTCTTGGCTTTTAGGCACGTCTTTAATATATACAACCTCAATATTTCCTACTACCTTCCCGTCTATTTTAATATTGCATTTTTCCGATAAGGGTGAAGTAAGAAAACCAGGGGTCTGATAGCTTTTATTCTTAAACACAATCTTTGCTTCACATAAATCGGGGAACCGCCAGCCTGAAGGAATCACATTGACAATACTTTGGAACATCTCATGCAGGGATAATTGATGATTTGTAAGTATTTCGTCCACCTTGTACAGGCAATTTAATTCCTTTTCCCGTTCCCTAAGCATACCGGTCAAACTATCCTCTTGGTTTATCATATCATCCATTTTTGCTCCCTCCCGGCTTTACGTTTAAAATACACGTTCTCTTATATCAACAAGGCAGAGAAACCTCTGCCTTGATATAATTATACCCAACCGCGGCTTTTAACAGCCTGTGCTACGCGGTTAATTGCAATTATGTATGCCGCATCACGCATGCATAGTTTTTTGCTCGTTGCCAGTTCGTATACCGCATTAAATGCCGATGTCATCTTTGTATCCAGCTTTTCGATTACCTCGTCCCTTTCCCAGAAATAATTCATGTTGCATTGAACCTGTTCAAAATAACTGCATGTAACCCCTCCTGCATTGGCAAGGAAGTCGGGGATTATAAATACATTGCGTTCATTTAAAATCTTGTCCGCATCGGGAGTTGTAGGACCGTTTGCCCCTTCTGCAATTACCTTCACCTGTGGGCTTATCTTGTCCACATTTTCAGCAGTAATTTGATTTTCCAATGCCGCAGGTATAAGGATGTCCACATCCTGTTCAAGCCATGCATCTCCTGGTAGAAGTTCGCAACCCATGTCCAAAGCCTTGTCTTTTGCAATACAGCCGTAAGAATCGGTTATGCTTAGGAGAGCATTTATGTCCAGGCCGTCTTTCTTTCTAAAAGTATATGCTGTTTTATCGTTATTATCCCAGCATGAAATGGCAATAACCTTTCCGCCAAGCTGTTCATACAGTATTGCCGCATGTTGTGCCACATTGCCATAGCCCTGTATGCTTGCCGTGGTGTTTTTAATGTCTATATTTAATCTCTTTAGTGCTTCCCGTAGCACATATACCACGCCAAAACCTGTTGCTTCCTTTCTTCCCAGGGAGCCTCCCAGTCCAACAGGTTTCCCTGTGATAAAGCCGGGATATTTGCCGCCGTGAATGGTTTCATATTCATCAAGCATCCATAACATGTGCTTTGCATTTGTCATTACGTCCGGTGCCGGGACATCTATACAAGGGCCGACGTTCCGCGCCAGTTGCCTTACCCAGCCGCGGCATAATTGTTCCTGTTCCCGTTCGGTTAAATTGTGCGGGTCACAAATTATACCGCCTTTTCCTCCGCCCAACGGTATGTCAACCACTGAACACTTCCAGGTCATCCACATGGCCAAAGCTCGAATGGTGTCCACCGTTTCCAGCGGGTGAAAACGTATTCCGCCTTTTGCAGGACCTCTTGCATCATTATGCTGTATTCTGTAAGCCCTGAATATTTTAACGCTGCCGTCGTCCATATGAACAGGTATTGTAAAATGGTATTCACGCATTGGTTGACGAAGTAATTCCCGAGTAGCTTCATCAAGACCTATTTTTTCAGCTACCTGGTCAAATTGTAACTGGGCATTTTGAAATGCATTATATGTTTCCTTGCTCATTGTACTGTACTCCCCCCGAAAATTTTGTTTTTTCAACTTTTATTTTCTTGATAGATTAGACAAATAATTTTGTAATAATAAAAAAAATTTTGTCAAAAACATGATAATACTTGTATTATTATATCACTGCATGAAATCACTGTCAAAGATATAATATATATGGATAGTGTCAATTTGTTGTAGGATAATTAAACTTAAAGGTATCCCCATCTTTTTGATACAACGGGCTATATCACATACCCGCTGCGTT